>DATFWC010000251.1:0-3846 GCA_035259885.1 Xanthobacteraceae bacterium | reverse complement strand
CATGTTGATGTCGATGATTTCGGCGCCGTTGGCTTCGGCCATGCGGGCGCCCTCGCCCATCCACCGCGCCTCGCAGCCGGCAAGCTGAACCACATGAATGCCGGTTCCCGGCCCGCCGGCGCGCCGCCATGCCTCCCGCTGCCCGGCGAGCAGCGCCTCGCTCGCCGTCATCTCCGACACCACCAGGCCGGCACCCAGTTCGGACACGAGCCGGCGGAACGGCGCATCGGTGATGCCCGACATGGGCGCCAGAATCACTCGATTCGGCAGAGCAATACCGCCAATATTGAAAGTGGAGCTGGAAGAAATCCGGCTGGTTCGCCGGCGCTCAAAAACATCTGCATACAATTTAGGCGATCCGAACATTGCATAGAGTTTAGCCAAAACCCCGAGCCACGCAAGTGCTGCAGTGCAAAAAGGGCAAATACTTGTAATTTCCGTTTTCTGCCCTGAGGCAAGGCGCTAAAGCCCTGATCGATGTGAACGTTTGAGGGGCAACGATGGCCGCAACAGTGGCAGCTGTGGTCGTCGCGGGCGGTCGCGGTTTTCGCGCCGGCGGCGAAATCCCCAAGCAATACAGGATGGTAGCGGGAGTTCCGGTGATCCGCGCGAGCCTCGCGCTGTTCGCCAACCACGCCGATGCGGTCCAGCCGGTGATCCACGGCGATGATGCGGATCTGTTCGCGCAGGCGACGGCCGGCCTCGACGTGCTGGCGCCGGTGCGCGGCGGCGACACCCGGCAGGGCTCGGTGCGGGCCGGGCTCGAGGCATTGGCCGGGCGCAATCCCGGCGTCGTGCTGGTCCACGATGCGGCGCGCCCGTTCGCGTCGGCCGCTCTGATTCGGCGCGCGATCGACGCCATCAGGGACAGCCAGGCGGCGGTTCCGGCCCTGCCGGTGAGCGACACGGTCAAGCAACTCGACACCGCCGGGCGCGTCGCCGGCACGCTCGACCGTTCGCGCCTGGTGATTGTGCAGACGCCGCAGGCCTTTGCGTTCCGGCCCCTGTTCGACGCCCACCGGCGCGCCGCTGCTGCCGGCCGCGACGACTTCACCGACGACGCGGCGCTCGCCGAATGGGCCGGCATGGCGGTCACGACCTTTGCCGGCGAACGCGCGAACGTGAAGCTCACGACCGCCGACGATTTCGCGCGGGCCGAAACGGATCGCCTGCTCGACGTGCGCACCGGCTCCGGCTTCGACGTGCACGCGTTCGGCGACGGCGATCACGTCATGCTGGGCGGCGTGCGCATTCCGCACGCGCGCGGCGTGGTCGGCCATTCCGATGCCGACGTGGCGCTGCACGCGTTGACCGACGCGGTGCTCGGCGCCATCGCCGACGGCGACATCGGCCAACATTTTCCGCCCAGCGATCCGCAATGGCGCGGCGCCTCGTCCGACCGGTTTCTCGCCTTCGCGTGCGAGCGGGTGCGCGCGCAGGGCGGCCTTATCGCCCATCTCGACGTGACCATCGTGTGTGAGGCGCCGCGCGTCGGCCCGCACCGCGACGCCATGCGGGCGCGCATCGCGGACATTGCCGGCATCGCGGTGGAGCGCGTCGGCGTAAAGGCCACCACCAGCGAGACGCTCGGCTTCACTGGCCGCCGCGAGGGTCTCGTGGCCATGGCGACGGCGACCGTGCGCCTGCCGTGGAGTTCGCCATGATCGACGAGGAACTGACGACCGCCGCGGCGCGCGTGCTCGATCTGTGTCGCGCGCGCGGGCTGACCATCGTGACCGCCGAGTCCTGCACCGGCGGCCTGGTGGCGGCTGCGCTCACCGAGATCGCCGGCTCGTCCGACGTGGTCGAGGGCGGCTTCATCACCTATTCGAACGAAGCCAAGCAGGACATGCTGGCCGTTCCGGCCGACGTTCTGGCCGAGCATGGCGCCGTCAGTGCGGAGACCGCTGCCGCCATGGCGCAGGGCGCTTTGGCGCAATCCGATGCCGATCTGGCCATAGCCGCGACCGGAATCGCCGGCCCGGGCGGCGGCTCGGCCGCCAAACCGGTCGGCCTCGTCCATTTTGCCGCCGCCTCGCCTGAGGGCGATGAAATCCTGCGCGAGAAGCGCTTCGGCGACATCGGGCGCGGCGAGGTGCGGCGGCTGTCGGTGCTCGAGGCGCTGGCCCTGCTGGAGGAACTGGCACTGCGCTATACCCTCTAGGGTGGTCAAAGTCGCCTGCTGCAGCACGGGATGGTGGGCAACGGCGCATCGCGAATTTGCCCACCATGCAACGCCGCCGCACGCGCCGTTGCCCACCCTCGCCAGCAAGCCGGCGTCGTTCCCGCCCTCCAGCTTATGACGCGAGATCCGATCCCGGTCGGGACTCCGCACCACCGCCAACCAAGTCTTCCGGCTCAGTTCGATCGCCACGAAAATCGTGCCAATATGGTCCGCGATGGGCGTGCAAGTGTTGGATGCGTGCATCTGACATCTCCGATGGTTCGAGTGTGGAAACCCAAACCTATCGGATGCACGCCCATCGCCCCATGGAATCTACGGAGCGAGTGGCTCACGCGCGAGCCGGCCACGACGGGGCCCGAGCGAATCGGGAGCATCGCTGCCGACCGTCAAGCGACTCTGTTTCCTCATGACAGGATGAACTCCGCGCGCTCGGCCAGGGGGAGGTCGGCAAAGGTTTCGATCTGTCTGGTGATGCCGTCGAACGTGGCCGTGACCGTGTAATGTTGCCGCGCCGGCAGCAGGTCGACGTGCAACTGCGCGCGTCGCTGGGGAGGCAGCAGCGTGAAAGAGGGTTCGTCTGCGCCTTCGCGCTTGATGACGACAGTGGCATTCTTCAGCGCGACAGGCGGCAGCGAGGCGGCAATGAGACGCGAACTCGGTTCCTTGGCAACACGGCGAAAGCGCATGCGCCCCAGGGCATCGGATGATATCGGCGTCA
The DNA here is from genome assembly GCA_035259885.1 of Xanthobacteraceae bacterium. Classification (GTDB taxonomy): domain Bacteria; phylum Pseudomonadota; class Alphaproteobacteria; order Rhizobiales; family Xanthobacteraceae; genus DATFWC01. Next base: position 943 of record DATFWC010000251.1, on the reverse strand, counting down.
CGAATTCGTAGAACGCCGGATCCTGAAGGTCGGGCTTGCGCATCGCATAGGTCCTGACCGCGTCCTCGATTCCACGCTGGTCGATCCACCAAGTCCCCCGCTGGTGCAGGACGGCACCCGCTCCGTCGAGAGCATCGATCAGCATTTCGCAGAATCGGGACGGGCGGTCGGGAATTCCGAACGCCTGCGTGCCGATCGCGGAGGCCGCCAGGCCGAATTGCGAAACCGGGCCAAGCTTTTGTTGCGCGGTCGCCAGACCGTTCGCCGTAAACCGGATCAAAGGATCGCCAACCGCTCCCGAACTGGGGAAGATGGGTTCAGGCATATCGCTGCACGCGTCGAAAAACAGCCATTGGGTGCGGGGTGGCTGCTGCCGCAGCCCCAGTGCGAAGCTGTCCAGGGCGATGACGCTGGTCCATGGGTTGTGAACGTTGGCGCCGAAATCGGAGAGAGCGAAGCAGCGTCCGTCCTTCCAGAAGCCATGACCGCAGCACAGGAAGAGCAAGTGATCGTTCGCGTCAGCTTGCAGCCACGCCGCCAACGCAGCGGTGGCATTCGCCAAAGTCGGAGCCTCGATCCGCGTGCCATCCAGCGCTTCCCCGGGAACGCCGAGCGCGCGCCAGGTGGCGCCAGCCGGATGTGCCGCGTCCGAGATCAGAAGATCGACAGTGTCGAGCGGGGCGCAGAGATCGTTCCTCCAGTCGCGGATGAGCTTTTCGACAAACGCGGAGACGCTGGGCCCTGCGCTGGAAAGATCGTCGAGTTCGGGGATGCCGGGCTTGGTGCCTTTGGCATGCGGATTGTGGCCGGCGCCGATCACCAGGGCCCGCATGCGCGGCTCTGAGCGAGTGCCTCCGTCCGGGCGTTGAAAGACGCGCGTCACGGGCGCTTCCCCGGCGAGTTCAACCTGGCACGCAGGCGTTGATAAAAACTGGGCCGCTGG
>DATFWC010000250.1:0-10071 GCA_035259885.1 Xanthobacteraceae bacterium | reverse complement strand
ATCCCCCATTTGTACAGATCGCGTCGGGTGATCTCGCCATGGGACAGCGCCTTGACGATCTCGGCGCGATTGTCGCGAGCGTGCTGCGCCTCTCTCATGCGGGCACGCGATGCCGTCCTCGACAGATACATGTCCCCTCCTCGATGACCTTGCGTTCACTCCTCCTGGCGGCGTCGGATGCCGTTCGGCCATGGGTCGTGGTTGCGCCAATATGACGACGCGCCCGTCAATTGCGCCCAGGGCGTGTCGTAACGTCAGAGGCAAGATTGGTTGCTGACGTCGCGCCACGTGAAACGTGGCGTGTCAGCGCTAGAGATTCAGCGCCACAGACCCAGTAGGTTCAGGCACCTTCCCCTCCTGGTTCCTGACGTACTCCCCGGTATCGCTTGCTCGTCCGGCGCCAACGGCGTCACAGAGGTGGTGGCAAACTTCATTCGTCGTGGAACCGGGTAGGCGGATCGCAATCTCTCGCTGGTAGTAAGGCACCACCATATTTTGGTTGAATCAAGATGATCACGTGCACGTGATGCGGAGGGCCAATTCTCCACGACACGTCTGTCTTTTTTTTGAGCTGCAGCCGCACGACAACGCAACGATGTCGTGCGATTCATACTGCCGCTTCCTGTGGATCACGCGCACAACGCCGTGCACGCTGGCGTGACGACTTGCTGTCGCAGGGTGCGACGAAGCTTGCGCCCTCGGCCGGCGAGATCGCGCTCAATCGGTAGTCGCCATTTGGCCGAGGATGCCGCATCGTCATGAGAGAGCGCAAAGACATCCACGACAAAGCATCGGAGACGGCGGCCCTCGCGTCGTCACCGATCCGGAGTCAGAACGTCCTCGCCCCGGCCGTCCGCCCACAGGCCGCGCAAGCCGCCATCCTGGCTCAGCGCATAGACGACCGGCTGCTCGCTGCCCCAATCCACTGTGAGAAGATTGCCGTCGAGCGTGCCGGTGCCGCGATAGGTTCTGGCGCCGACCTGCCATTCGAACTCGAAGCGGTCGGAACGCCGCGCGATGGATACCGTTCCGGTATAGCCCGTGCCGTTGGGATTTCGCCCGCTCGTCTTGTAGCGGCCTTCCGGCGCCGGCAGGGTCCCCGGCACCACTTTGGCGAACAGTTCGAGCTGATCGGTCGCGCTGCCGTCAGCCCATTCGCCGCCGAGGATGCCGTCGGGCTCGATTGTGTAGACGACGGGGTGCCGCGCACCAAAATTCACCACCACCATGCGCCCGGCAAATTGTCCAACGCCGGTAAAGACCTCCCTGCCCATCCACCACGTAAAGCGGAGCTTGTCGTCCTGCGCCGCAATTGCCGCCATGCCGTAATAGAAGCTGTGGTTCGGATTGGTGCCGGTCAGGCGATAAAGGCCGGGCAGCGCCGGTGGCGCCGCAATGGCCTTGGGTGGCGCCCCGCCGCTTTGCTCCGCTCCGGAGCGGAATACGAAGTCGCCGAAGAATGACGAGGACAGCCATGGGGTCTGCTGGCCGCGTGTCTCTCGGTACACGCCCTTCAGCGTCCGCTTGAATGTCTCCTCCAAGGACAGATTCGGCGTATTGATCGCCTGTGCGAGATGCTTCGTATAGGGGCTGTTGCGGCCCCAGCCGTCGCGCGCCACCCCGCCGGGCGATGTCGAGAACGAGACGAACAGCCGGGGGCCGCTGTCGATCCGCGACAGGCCGCGAACGCCGGTCGCGCTCGCCAGCGGATTGTCGCGGCAGGCATCGAGCACGACGATGTTGAGTTCGTTGCGCGCGCCCGTCATCGCGTCCACGACCTCGGCTGCCGCCACCGACTGGGCGGTGAGCTCGGCATTGTCGGCGAAGCGTTCGCCGATCGGTATGATGTAGTTCTCTCCACTCACCTGAACCCCGTGACCGGCAAAATAGAACAATCCGACGCCGCCGATGCGGCTCTTCAACGTATCGCCGAACGAGCGGATGGCCTCCTTCATGGTGCGCTGATCGGCGTCGGTCTTGAGGATCACGTCGAAGCCGGCGCCGCGCAGCGCTGCCGCCACGTCGCCGGCGTCATTCACCGGGTTGCGGAGCCGGGCATAAGAATAGGCGCCGTTGCCAAAGACCAGGGCGGTGCGCGGCTCCGCCGCCAGGGCAGCGGTGGCGACCGCGAGCGAGCCGATCAGAAGACAGGTTGCCGCCAGATGACGGAAGCCGATCCTGCAATGCGCTGCGGGCGTCGCCATGGCACGATCCCGAAATCACCTGCCGCGATGATCCCGAACGAATTTGCCCAAAATAAAGCGGGCAAGATCTCCTATAGATCCAGCACCAGCCGCGCCGGATCCTCCAGGGATTCCTTGACCCGCACCAGGAAGGTGACGGCCTCGCGGCCGTCGACGATGCGGTGGTCGTAGGACAGCGCCAGGTACATCATCGGCCGCGCCTCGATCTTGCCGCCGACCACCAGCGGACGCTCCTGGATCTTGTGCATGCCGAGGATGCCGGACTGCGGCGCGTTGAGGATCGGCGTCGACATCAGCGAGCCGTAGATGCCGCCGTTGGTGATGGTGAAGGTGCCGCCCTGCATCTCCTCGATCTTGAGCGCGCCGTCGCGCGCGCGGCGGCCGAAATCGGCGATCTCCTTCTCGATCTGGGCGAGCGATTTCTGGTCGCAGTCGCGCACCACCGGAACCACGAGACCCTTCTCGGTGCCGACCGCGATGCCGATGTGGTAATAATTCTTGTAGATGATGTCGGTGCCGTCGATCTCGGCGTTGACGGCGGGTATCTCCTTCAGGGCCTGCACGCAGGCGCGCACGAAGAATCCCATGAAGCCGAGCTTCACGCCGTGCTTCTTCTCGAACAGGTCGCGGTACTGCGCGCGGAGCTTCATCACCTCGCTCATGTCGACCTCGTTGAAGGTCGTGAGCATGGCGGCGGTGTTCTGCGCATCCTTGAGCCGCCGTGCGATGGTGGCGCGCAGCCGCGTCATCTTCACGCGCTCTTCACGCGCCGCGTCGTCGGCGGGCGACGGCGCCCGCACCTGAACAGCCGCCGCCGGCTGCGGCACCGGCGTCGGCTGCGCGGCGGCACGCTCGATCGCCGCCAGCATGTCGCCCTTGGTGACGCGCCCGTCGCGGCCGCTGCCCGGCACGGCGGCGGCGTCGATGCCGCTCTCGGCCGCGAGCTTGCGCACCGACGGCGCCAGCGGCACCTCGGCCGGCGCCACTCTCGCCGGCTGCACCGGGGCCGCCTGTGGAGGTGGCGGCGCCTCCGGCGCCCGCGGCCGGGGCTGCTCCGGCCCGGCGCCGACCGGCTTGGCGGTGGCGGTCTTCTCGCTCGGTTTTGCCGTCGGGCTGGCGGCGGCACCGGCGCCTTCCTCGATGCGGCCCAGCAGGGCGCCGACCGCGACGGTCGAGCCGTCCTTGGCGGCAATGTCCGACAGGACGCCCGCCGCCGGCGCCGGCACCTCGATGGTCACCTTGTCGGTCTCGAGTTCCACCACCGGCTCGTCGACGGCGACCTTTTCGCCCGGCTGCTTGAACCACCGGCCGATGGTGGCCTCGGTCACCGATTCGCCGAGGGTGGGAACACGAATCTCAACCATGGCGCTCTTCCTTCAGCCAATGGACGGCGGGATCGATTTGCGGCCCCTTAACTTCCGCGTCTTCAGCGCAACGCGTCGTCGAGCAGCGTCTTGAGCTGTGCCAGGTGCTTGGACATCACCCCGACCGCCGTTGCCGCCGACGCCGGCCGGCCGGCATAGCGCGGCCGCTTCTGCTTGGCGCCGATCTGATTGAGCACCCACTCGAGGAACGTATCGACGAAGAACCATGCGCCCATGTTGCGCGGTTCTTCCTGGCACCACACCATCTCGGCCTGCTTGAACCGCGACAGCTCCTGCACCAGCGCCTTGGTGGGGAACGGATAGAGCTGTTCGACGCGCAGCAGGTAGATATCGTCGATGCCGCGCTTCTCGCGCTCCTCGTAGAGGTCGAAATAGACTTTGCCCGAGCACATCGCCACGCGGCGGATCTTGTCGTCGGCCACGAGCTTGATCTTCTCGCCCGGCAGCGTCTGCGCGTCGTCCCACAACACGCGGTGGAACGTGGCGTCGGCGCCGAACTCGTCGAGCCGCGACACCGCCCGCTTGTGGCGCAGCAGGCTCTTGGGCGTCATCAGGATCAGCGGCTTGCGAATCTCGCGCTTCAGCTGGCGGCGCAGGATGTGAAAATAGTTGGCCGGGGTAGTGCAGTTCGCCACCTGCATGTTGTCCTCGGCGCTCATCTGCAGGAAGCGCTCGAGCCGCGCCGAAGAATGCTCCGGGCCCTGGCCCTCGTAGCCGTGCGGCAGCAGGCACACGAGGCCGGACATGCGCAGCCACTTGCGCTCGCCGGACGAGACGAACTGGTCGAACACGACCTGCGCGCCGTTGGCGAAGTCGCCGAACTGCGCCTCCCACATCGTCAGCGCATTGGGCTCGGCCAGCGAGTAGCCGTACTCGAAGCCGAGCACGGCTTCTTCCGACAGCATCGAGTTGATCACCTCGAAACGCCCCTGGCGCTCGGCGAGATGATTGAACGGGATGTAGCGGTTCTCGTTCTCCTGATCGACCAGGACCGAATGGCGCTGCGAGAAGGTGCCGCGCTCGCTGTCCTGGCCGGACAGGCGCACCGGGAAGCCCTCGAGCAGCAGCGAGCAGTAGGCCAGCGCCTCGGCCGTCGCCCAGTCGATGCCCTCGCCCTTCTCGATGGCCTGGGCGCGGTTGTCGAGGAAGCGCTGGATCGTGCGGTGGACATGGAAATCCTTGGGCACCGCAGTGATTTTGCGGCCGATGTCCTTGAGCGTATCGACGGCGACGCCGGTATGGCCACGGCGCGGATCGTCGGGATCGCGCGCGACCTTGAATCCGGCCCAGCGCCCATCGAGCCAGTCGGCGCTGTTCGGCCGGTAGCCTTGCGCGGCCTCCAGCTCGGCATCGAGGTGGGCGCGCCAGCCGGCACGCATCCTCTCGATCTCGCCCTCGGTCACGACGCCTTCGCCCACGAGCTTCCGGCCGTACAGTTCCAGCGTCGTCGGATGCGAGCGGATCGTCTTGTACATCAGCGGCTGGGTGAACGACGGCTCGTCGCCTTCGTTGTGGCCGAAGCGGCGGTAGCAGAACATGTCGATGACCACCGGCTTCTGGAACCTTTGCCGGAACTCGGTCGCCACCTTGGCGGCGAACACCACCGCCTCGGGGTCGTCGCCGTTGGCATGGAAGATCGGCGCCTCGATCATCTTGGCGACGTCGGACGGATAGGGCGACGAGCGGCTGAAGCGCGGATAGGTGGTGAAGCCGATCTGGTTGTTGACGATGAAGTGCACCGAGCCGCCGGTACGGTGTCCGCGCAGGCCCGACAGGCCGAAGCATTCGGCGATCACGCCCTGCCCGGCGAAGGCGGCGTCGCCGGAGATCAGCAGCGGCATCACCATGGTGCGGTCTTCCGGCGTGGCGCCGCGCTGATCCTGCTTGGCGCGCACCTTGCCCAACACGACCGGATTGACGATCTCCAGATGCGACGGATTGGCGGTGAGCGAGAGATGCACCTGGTTGCCGTCGAACTCGCGGTCGGACGAGGCGCCGAGGTGGTACTTCACGTCGCCCGAGCCCTCCACCTCGTCCGGCGCCGACGAGCCGCCCTTGAACTCGTGGAAGATGGCGCGGTGCGGCTTGGCCATGACCTGCGCCAGCACGTTGAGCCGCCCGCGGTGCGCCATGCCGAATGCGATCTCCTTCACGCCCAGCGCGCCGCCGCGCTTGATGATCTGCTCGAGCGCCGGGATCATCGACTCGGCACCATCGAGGCCGAAGCGCTTGGTGCCGGTGAACTTCAGGTCGCAGAATTTCTCAAAACCTTCCGCCTCGACCAGCTTGTTGAGGATCGCCCGCTTGCCCTCGCGGGTGAACGTGATCTCCTTGTCGGGCCCTTCGATGCGCTCCTGGATCCAGCCCTTCTGGGCGGGATCCGAAATGTGCATGAACTCCACGCCGAGCGTCTGGCAGTACGTGCGCTGCAGGATGGCGACGATCTGGCGCAACGTGCCGAATTCGAGCCCGAGCACGTGGTCGAGGAAGATCGGACGGTCGTAGTCGGCCTCGGTGAAGCCATAGGAGCGCGGATCGAGCTCTTCGTGGTCGTGGCGCGGCTCGAGCCCGAGCGGATCCAGATTGGCATGCAGGTGGCCGCGGATGCGATAGGCGCGGATCAGCATCAGGGCGCGCACCGAATCGCGCGTCGCCCGCTGCACGTCCTGCGCCGAGAGCTCGACGCCCTTCTGTTGCGCCCCGGCCCTGACCTTGTCGCCGACCGCCTTGCCGACCTCTTCCCAGTCCCCGTCGAGCGCCGCGATGAGTTCGCCGCGCGCCCGCGGCGGCCAGTCCGGGCGCCGCCACGACGGCCCATGCGCACCCTTGGCGACGGACGCGGCGTCGTCCTTCAGGCTCTGGAAGAACGCCCGCCATTCCGCGTCGACCGCATTGGGGTCGGTCTGGTAGCGGGCGTAAAGGTCCTCGATATAGGCGCCGTTGCCGCCGTAGAGGAACGACGTAAGGGCAAAAGCAGCGTTGGCATCTTGACGTGACATGAGCCGCATCCTGATGGGTGGAGGCCACCGGTTTTCGAGCGTAAATGGCCCCAGAATCGCCCGCTATCACCTATGTAGGCTACCCGACCGCGCTCGGCTACCCGACTCGCGGCAGAAGAACTGAATCAGCGCTTCAATATTTCGGCGAGCGTCTTGCCCAGCCTGGCAGGCGACGGTGACACGTTGATGCCGGCCGCCTCCATGGCGGCGATCTTGGAGTCGGCGCCGCCCTTGCCGCCCGCGATGATCGCGCCGGCATGCCCCATGCGCCGTCCCGGCGGGGCGGTGCGCCCGGCAATGAAGCCCACCATGGGCTTCTTGCGCCCGCGCCTGGCCTCGTCCTTGATGAACTGGGCCGCGTCCTCCTCCGACGCCCCGCCGATCTCGCCGATGATGACGATTGCCTCGGTCTTGTCGTCGGCCAGAAACATCTCCAGCACCTCGATGAAGTCGGTGCCCTTTACCGGGTCGCCGCCGATGCCCACCGCGGTGGTCTGGCCAAGATTCTCGCGCGTGGTCTGGTACACGGCTTCGTAGGTCAGCGTGCCGGAGCGCGACACGATGCCGACGCGGCCGGGTGAAAAGATGTTGCCCGGCATGATGCCGATCTTACACGCGCCCGCCGTCATCACGCCTGGGCAATTGGGGCCGATCAGGCGCGACACGGAGCCGGAGAGCGCGCGCTTTACCCTGACCATGTCGAGCACCGGGATGCCTTCCGTGATGCACACGATGAGCGGGATTTCGGCGTCGATCGCCTCGCAGATGGCATCCGCGGCGCCGGCGGGCGGCACGTAGATGACGCTGGCGTCGCAGCCGGTCTCGGCGCGCGCCTGCGCCACCGTGTCGAACACCGGCAGCCCGAGGTGGATCGTGCCGCCCTTTCCGGGCGAGGTGCCGCCGACCATCTGGGTGCCGTAGGCGATCGCGGCTTCCGAATGGAACGTCCCGTTCTTGCCGGTAAAACCCTGGCAGATGACCTTCGTGTTCTTGTCAATGAGGATGGACATTTACGATCCCGCGACCAACCGATGGGTGAGATTGAGATAGATGCCCGGCGTGTTGTTGGGCGTGCCGTCGATCATGAGCAGGATGACGCCCTCGCCTTGCAGCTTCACGCGCCAGGCCGAGCGCCGCGTACCGTCCGGAGAAACCGCCTCGCGCTCCGGCGGCCCGAGCGCGAGGGTCTGCATCAGATCCTGCTTGACCGGCTCGGCCGCGCCATCGGCCGCCGTGATGGCGCACGACGCGACCTCACCGGCGGGGCCGCGCGCTTCGACGGCGCTCAGCTCGTGCGAGCCGCTGGGGAGCGCGACCATCCACGATTTGATGTGATTGAACGGGCCCTCCGGCTGACGCGGCGTGCCGGCGTCCATGTTGACCGGCCAGTTCGCCGCCACCGCCCTGGCTTCGATGCGCGCGAAGTTGGGCAGCTCCGCCGCGCACGCCGCGCGGAACGCCTCGACCAGCGCGCTGCTGCGCTCGTCGGCGCGCGCCGCGACGGTGCACAGCAGCACCGCAGCAAGAAATGCCGCCGCGCGCATCACGTCACTCCGCTCCCCTGACCGCCTTGACGATTTTCTGCGCGGCGTCGTCGAGATCGTTGGCCGAGACCACATTGAGGTTGGACTTGGCGATGATCTCCTCGCCCTCCTTCACCTTGGTGCCTTCCAACCGCACCACCAGCGGCACGCGCAGGCCCACTTCCTTGACGGCCGCAACCACGCCCTCGGCGATGACGTCGCAGCGCATGATGCCGCCAAAAATGTTGACCAGAATGCCTTTCACCTGCGGATCGGCCGTGATGATCTTGAATGCAGCCGTCACCTTCTCCTTGGTGGCGCCGCCGCCAACATCCAGGAAGTTGGCCGGCGCTTCGCCGTAGAGCTTGATGATATCCATCGTCGCCATGGCCAGCCCGGCCCCGTTGACCATGCAGCCGATGGTGCCGTCGAGCGCGATGTAGTTGAGGTCGTATTTCGAGGCCTCGATCTCCTTGTCGTCCTCCTCGGTGAGATCGCGCAGGCCCGCCACGTCGGGATGGCGGTAGAGCGCGTTGTCGTCGAACGCCACCTTGGCGTCGAGGCACACGAGCTGGCCGGTCTTGGTGAGGATCAGCGGATTGATCTCGAGCAGGCTCATGTCCTTGGCAATGAAGGCCTGGTAGAGCTTCGTGACCAGGCTCTCGGCCTGCTTGCTGGCGTCGCCGTTGAGGCCGAGCGCCTGCGCCACCACCCGCCCGTGGTGCGACATCACGCCAGTGGCGGGATCGATGCTGAAGGTGACGATCTTCTCCGGGGTGTTACGCGCCACCTCTTCGATGTCCATGCCGCCTTCGGTCGAGACCACGAAGGCCACACGCGAGGTCGCGCGGTCGACCAGGGCCGAGAGATAGAACTCTCGTTCGATCGCGGCGCCTTCCTCGATGTAGAGGCGATGGACTTCCTTGCCCTGCGGGCCGGTCTGGTGCGTGACCAGCTTCGCGCCCAGCATGCGCCCGGCCGCCTGCGCCACCTCTTCCAGCGACTTCACCACCTTGACGCCGCCGGCCTTGCCACGGCCGCCGGCGTGAATCTGTGCCTTGACGACATAGACCGGGCCGCCGAGGTCGCGCGCGGCCTTCACCGCCTCGTCGACCGTGAACGCGGCGGCGCCGCGCGGCACCGGCACGGAAAAGCCCGACAACAGCGCCTTCGCCTGATACTCGTGGATGTTCATGCTGCCCCCTTCACCTGTGGCGCGCCGCCGGCGCGAGCGCGGCCCGCGATGTCACTTGCCGAGATCCGGCGCGATTTTCCGGCACGCGTCGACCAGTGTCTGCACTGACGTGACCGACTTCTCGAACATGTCGCGCTCGGCGCCGTTGAGCTGAATCTCGACGATGCGCTCCACGCCCTTGGCGCCGAGCACCACCGGCACGCCGACATAGATGTCGCGCACGCCGTATTCGCCGCTCAGCCAGGCCGCGCAGGGCAGCACCCGCTTCTTGTCCTTGAGAAAGCTCTCCGCCATGGCGATGGCGGAGGCGGCCGGCGCATAATAGGCCGAGCCGGTCTTGAGCAGATTGACGATCTCGGCGCCGCCGTCGCGCGTGCGCTGCACGATCGCGTCGAGCCGCGCCTGGGTGGTCCAGCCCATGCGCACGAGATCGGGCAGGGGAATGCCCGCGACGGTGGAATAGCGGGTCAGCGGCACCATGGTGTCGCCGTGGCCGCCGAGCACGAAGGCGGTGACGTCCTCGATCGACACGTTGAACTCGTCGGCGAGGAAATAGCGGAAGCGCGCCGAGTCGAGCACGCCCGCCATGCCGACCACCATGTTCTTGGGCAGGCCGCAGCACTTCTGCAGCGCCCACACCATGGCGTCGAGCGGGTTGGTGATGCAGATCACGAAGGCGTTGGGCGCGTATTTGCGGATGCCGGCCCCCACCTGCTCCATGACCTTGAGGTTGATGCCGAGCAGGTCATCGCGGCTCATGCCGGG
>DATFWC010000249.1:0-6254 GCA_035259885.1 Xanthobacteraceae bacterium | reverse complement strand
GAGCCCGGAGGAGGTGGAGGCCTGTGCGGCGGCGTTTCGCGAGCTGCGCTTCAAGAAAGGCGAGATGGTGTTCGCGCGCGGCGATCCGGCCGCCCGCATCTACCTGGTCATCGAAGGCCGCGTCCGCCTGGCGGTCGCCACTGAGGAGGGGCGCGAACTCAGCTTCCGGCATGCCGTGGCCGGCGAACTTTTCGGCGAGATTGCGGCGCTCGACGGCAGCCCGCGAACCGCTGATGCCACCGCGCTGACCGACGTGGTCGCCTATGCGCTCGAGCGCCAGGCCCTTCGCGACCTGTGGTCGACGCGCCCAGGCATCTTGGCTGGCGTCATCGCCTGCCTGTGCCGGCGGCTGCGCGACACGACCAGCCAGCTCGAGGCCATCGCGCTGCATCCGCTGGAAGTGCGGCTCGCCCGCTTTCTCCTCTACACCCTGGGCAAGCCGCAGGCGCCGCCGGGCAGGCGCGTACCCCTCGACCTCGGATTTTCGCAGGGCGAGCTGGCGCAGCTCCTGGGCGCCAGCCGGCCGAAAGTGAATACCGCTCTCGGTGCCCTGGAGAGCACGGGTGCCATCGTCCGCACCTTGGACCGCCTGTTTTGCGACCCGGTCAAACTGGCCCAGGTCGCACGGCAGGACCATGACTAGAATTCTGCGCGGTCGCGCTCCGGCGGTCGCCGGCATCGTGACCCTGGCGTCGTTGCTGGTGCTCATGGCGCTCGCGCCGCCCGCCTGGCACGAGACCGTGCGCGAGAACGCCTTCGACGCGGTGCTCGGTATCGACCAGCAGGTGCAGTCGTGGCGCGGCGGGCGGGCGGAGGCCCGCGTCGTCGTCGTCGACATCGACCGCAAGTCGCTCGAAGCGCTCGGCGCCTGGCCATGGCCGCGCGACACCATGGCCCGGCTGGTGGAGCCGGTTGCTGCCGCGAAACCCGCTGCCATCGGTATTGACATCCTGTTCGCCGAGCCCGATTCGCGCTCGCCCGCCGCGCTGGCGCGGCGGCTCGCGATCCTGACCGGACGCACGGATCTGCGCGATCTGGCCGAGCAGCTGCCCGACGGCGACCGGCGCCTCGCCAAAATCCTGGCCGGCGCTCCGGTGGTGCTCGGTTTCGTGCTCGACCCCGATCAGTCAGGCGCGCTGCCGTCGGCGCCGATCATGACGCGCGGCGCGCTCCCCTTCCACGCGCTGTGGCGCGCGGCCGGCGCGATCGGCCCGACCGCCGTGCTGCGCGACGCCGCGCCAGGGCTCGGCACGCTGTCGCTGCCCGGCGATGCCGATGGCTCATACCGCCATGTGCCGCTCCTGGTTGCCGCCGGCGATACGCTGCTGCCCGGCCTGGCGCTGGAGGCGGTGCGGCTGATGCGCAACGCGTCGGCCTACCTCATCGAGGCGGTGCCGCCGGTGTTGCGCGCCGGCGACCTGGCGGTGCCGCTCCCATCCGACGCGCTGCTGCGGCTCGTACCTTCGCCGCCGGAGCGATGGACGGCGCGCACCGTGTCGGCCGCGGATGTGGTCGACGGCCGCGCCGATGCCGGTCGGCTGGCCGGGGCCGTCGTGCTCATCGGCGGGTCGGCGCCGGAGCTGGGCGGCTTCCGCCAGACGCCGGCCGACCCGCTGACGCCCTCCGTCCAGATCCAGGCGGATGCCGTGGCGCAGGTTCTGACCGGCCGGCTCCCGCGCATGCTCGACGCCGCCGCCGCGGCCGAGCCGGTAGTCCTCATCGCGATTGGCGCTCTCGCCATCGTGGCGGGCGCCGCGTTGCCGCCGCTTGCCGGCGTCCTCGTCATGCTGGCCGCGTTGCTGCTCGGCTGGGCGGGCGCCGTGAGCCTGTCGGTGCTGGCAGATCGCCTCGTCGATCCGGTGACGCCATCGGCCGTTGCCGCTCTGGTATTCGTCGTCACGGCGGTGACGGCCTATGCCGGAACGCGGCGGCGCGAGGCGCGCGTGCGCCGCCGCTTCGAGCAGCATCTTGCCCCCGAAGTGGTGCGCCGGATCGTCGAGGAGCCCGGCCTGATGAAGCTTGGCGGCGAACGGCGCGAGGTGACGGCGCTGTTCACCGACATCGAAAGCTTCACCGCATTGACGCGCCGCACCGATCCGGAACAGCTGGTCGCGCTGCTCGACGAATATTTCGAGGGCGCCGCAGCCATCGTCATCGCCCACGGCGGCATGGTCGACAAAATCATCGGCGATGCCGTGCATGCCTTGTTCAATGCGCCGATCGATCTCGCCGATCACCCGGCGCGCGCGGTCGCCTGCGCCATCGCGCTGCGCGACTGGTCGGAAAATTATCGCCGGGGCGAGCCGGCCGCCTTCGGCTTCGGCCGCACGCGCATCGGCATCGAGACCGGCCCCGCCGTTGTCGGTGACGTCGGCATCCGCGCCAAGCTCGACTACACGGCGCATGGCGACGCCATCAACACCGCGGCGCGTCTGGAAGCCGCCAACAAGGAGCTCGGCTCGGCGATCTGTGTCGGCCCGGCGGCGGCCGCCCGCTGCGATGCCGCGCTGCTGCGCCCGCTCGGCACCATCGTGGTGCGCGGCCGTGAGGAGGAGGCGCTCGCCGTGTTCGAGCCGTGGCCGGCCGACGCCCCGCCGGACTGGCGCGCGCGCTACCTGGAAGCATTTCACCTGAGCGCAACCGACCGCCATGGGGCGGCCGCGTTGTTCGAAAAACTCGCCGCCGCATGGCCCGAGGATCCGGTGTCGCCAAAATTCGCCGAACGGCTGCGCACGAAAGCCTGACCTTCCGCCGGAAAGTCGCGCCGCCTGTTCCTTAGAGAACAGGGGCCGTGTCGGCTTGCTTGCCCCCTCCCGGCTGGCCACGCGCGCCTTTTCGTCTATAAAGGCCGCCCATCGCTCGGGCAGGGCTCGCGTCAGCCATTTGGAAATGATCACGTCACACGGACGATTACGGTTAACGACGGTCGCGCCACGCCGCTTCCTGCGGGCGCTGCTCGCCGCCTTCGCCTTGGCCGCGATGGCGCCCGACTTGGCGGCCGCGCAGGTGGGCGGCGGCGACGCCGCCGGTGTGCCGGGTTTCTGGGACCCGCGGCGGCGCCCGGAGCGCCCCGACATGTCGCGCATCACCATCATCCGGTTCCTCACCGAGACCGACTATCCGCCGTTCAACTATCCCGGGCCGGACGGCAATCCGGCCGGTTTCAATGTCGATCTGGCGCGGCTGATCTGCGAGGAGCTCAAGGTCAACTGCACGGTGCAGATGCGCCGCTTCGATACGCTGATCGACGCGCTGGCGGAGAATCGCGGCGACGCGGTGATCGCCTCGCTGGCGGTCACGCGCGACGCCCGCCGGCGCATCGACTTCACCGATCCCTACTACCGCTCGCCCGCGCGCTTCGTCGTGCGCCGGGATACGAAAATCGACGACGTGCGCCCGGAGCACCTCGAGGGCCGCAAGGTCGGCGTCGTCGCCCACACCGCGCATGAGGCTTATCTGAAAGCCTTCTTCACCGAAGTGGAGGCGCTCCCCTATCCCAACGCCGAAGCCGCGCGCGAGGCGCTGCGCCGCGGCGATGTCGATCTCCTGTTCGGCGACGGCATTGCGCTGGCGTTCTGGCTCAACGGCACCGATTCCGCCAACTGCTGCATGTTCAAGGGCGGTCCGTTCATGGAGAGCCGCTTTTTCGGCGAAGGCATCGGCATTGCGGTCCGCCGCGGCAACGAGACGCTGCGCCTCGCCTTGAACTGGGCCGTGTTTCGGCTGTGGGAGAAGGGCCAGTTCACCGATCTGTGGCTGCGCTATTTCCCCGTGAGCCCGTTCTGACCTGGGCCGATGCGTCGTCTCGGATCCGCGGCGGTCAACAGCGCTCTGGTCGTGGGCTCGCTCGCGCTCTTTCTCGTCGTCTGCGAGCTTGTCTTGTTTCGCTTCGTCCTGCTGGCGAGCGATGTCCCGGCCAATGATTTTGCCAACGGGCTGGTGCGCTACGCACCGAACCAGGCCGGCATCTGGCGGGTACGCAACGAGATCGCGGCGCCCTACGCGATCAATGCCCAGGGATGGAATTCCGGCATCGGCGACTACGCGCTGCCGCGCACGCCGGGGGTGGGCCGCATCGCCGTGATCGGCGACAGCTATGTCGAGGCGCTGCAGGTCGCCCACGACCGGAGCTTTGCCGAACGCGCCGCGGCCGAGCTGGCGCACGACCGCGGCCCGGTCGAGGCTTTTCGCTTCGGCATCAGCGGCGCCCCGTTGAGCCAGTACGTCTACATGGCTGAGCGCGAGGTCGTGCATTATGCGCCGGACTGGGTCGTCACGCTGCTCGTCCACAACGATTTCTCCGAATCGCTGACGCCCGCCGCCGGGCGATACACGTCGAGCTTTTTGCGCGTGCGCGTCGCCGGCCAGAAGGTCGAGGAGGTCGCGCCGATGCCCTGGCACCCGGGCTGGCGCGAGCGCCTGCTGCACTCCGCGACCGCGCGCTATCTCTACTATCGCTGGCAGGTCCATCCCGAGCGGCTGCGCCATTGGCTCGTGCCGGCTGCCCGCGCCGACGCCCCTTACACCGCCAACATCGACGTCGCGGCGGTCCTGCGTCAGATGCCCGACGTGATCGCCGCCACTGATCACCTGTTCGGCCGGCTGGCGGCGGTGGCGCGCGGCGCCGGCGCGCGGCTCATGCTGGTCATGGACGGCGACCGCGCGGCGATCTACGCCGGCCACGACTCGGCGGCGCTGGCGCTGAACGCCATGGCCGCCGACCTCGCGCGCCGCCACGGCATTGCTTTCCTCGACCTGCACCCTGTCTTCGCCGCCGACTGGCAGCACCACGGGCAGCGCTTCGAGCATGTCTCCGACAACCACTGGAACGAGCACGGCCACGCCGTCGCCGGCCACGCCATCGCGCAGGCGATCAGGGCGAAGGATTGAGGCGGGGGCTGACGAGCCGCTTGCAATATGCCATAATGCTACTTGTGGTGATAGCTTGAGGCAATCGCCAGATTTCCACGTCCGCGAACACCAGGGACGGGTCTCATGGCCGACGAACCCATCGAACGATTGTCGATGTACGGTTGGTACGACCCGGCCCATCTTCTGCAGACAGGAATCCGCGTCGTCATCGCCACAGTGTTCGGCGAATTCCTCGATCGTCGTGAATTGTTCGGCAATCGGGACGATCCCAAGCCTGCAAGTCTCGACCCGTACCACAACTATTCCGTCGATGCCGCGAACGCTCCTCGCAACGAGATTTGGCTCGATTTCGTTGCCGATACCGGCGATGGCTGGGATCCGACATACGCCGTTGCCCGACTGCTGGCCCGCTCAAATCTCGCGTTCCGCGAGGCCAAAGGCCAGTGGCGTAGCACGCCGCCCGGCGCGGCAGTGCCGGGGAGCATCACGACAGACCGCGGCAAAATCCTCGTGTTCGGCGGGGATGAAGTCTACGCGACGGCCTCGCGCGAAGGATATCACAACCGGCTCGTGGTGCCGTTTGAGCAAGCCGCCAAGGCGGAAGGCGCCGAAAAGGCTCTGGAAGCCGCCGATGTCTACGCCATACCCGGCAATCACGATTGGTACGACGGGCTGGGCGCTTTCCTGGGCTTGTTCGGCGCGCGCCGGCCGGGAGCGGCGCCGGATGAGTTTGGCGGGGGGCGCCGGATCGGGAGCCGTCGGTCCAAGCAGACGCGCAGCTACTTTGCCCTCAAGCTGCCCGGCAATTGGTGGCTGCTTGGCGTCGACGCGCAGCTGTCGGGCTACATCGATCGTGGACAGGTTGCGTTCTTCGACGATGTGGCGCAGAGCATCATGAAGCCTGGCTCGAACATCATTCTGTGCGCAGCCATGCCGAGCTGGTGCTACGTCGGGCTGGACGGCAGCGCCGAGGAGATGTTCCGCAACCATTCGTTTCTCGAACGAATCGTCACCGGCACGGCCAGGGAGGAGGGCGTCCCCAAACTCCATAACCTCCGTTTGGTGCTCACCGGCGACAGTCACCACTATGCGCGCTATATCGAAGGTGCCGACAACGAACGCCGTACGGCCGAGGTGACGGAAATCGCCGCCGGGGCTCGCTGCTACATCACATGGGGAGGCGGTGGTGCGTTTCTCCACCCGACGCACCAGCTTCGCGACGTCTCATTCGAGTGGGATCGTCCGCCTCCCCCGCCCGTCAAGTCGAAGGAGATTCCCGGCAAAGAGACCTATCAGCGCAGCTTCAAGAATCGAATGCTCTATCCGGACGCCAAAGCGAGCCGCTGTCTGTCGTGGCGAACGCTGCTGTTCGCATGGAACAA
>DATFWC010000248.1:0-4029 GCA_035259885.1 Xanthobacteraceae bacterium | reverse complement strand
CTCGCAACCGACATGCTGCGGAGCAGGCGATGACCCGGAACGACCCGGCGCCCGTCGCGGCGAGCGGCGCGGTCGTGGCGCCGCCCTGCGCCATGGTGATCTTGGGCGCCGCCGGCGACCTGACCAAGCGCCTGCTGGTGCCGGCGCTCTATGACCTGGTGCAGGCCCGACGCCTGCCGGACGCCTTTCACCTCGTCGGGATCGCGACGACGCAACAGACGACGGCGGACTGGTGTCGGGACTTGGCCGAGATGATGTGCCAGTTCGTAACCCAGGGTGGCGGCGAGTTCAGCGCCGATCACCTCGACAAGGCCGCATGGGACTGGCTCACGGCGCGGATGACGTACCTAGCGGGCGACCTGAACGATCAGGAGACGTACCGCCGGCTCGGCAGCTATCTCACCACGCTCGACGAGACGGGCGGCACCGCGGGCAATTACCTGTTCTACCTGGCGATCCCCGACCGCATGTTCGCCGGCACGGTCGCCCATCTCGGCACCGCAGGCCTGGTCGAGGAGAAAGAGGGCCGATGGCGCCGGGTCGTGATCGAGAAGCCGTTCGGCCACGATCTCGATTCCGCCAAGGTGCTCAACGCGGAGATCCTGAAGACGCTGAGCGAGAGCCAGATTTATCGCATCGATCATTTCCTCGGCAAGGAAACGGTGCAGAACGTGATGGCGCTGCGCTTCGCCAACGGATTGTTCGAGCCGATCTGGAACCGCGGGCATATCGACCACGTGCAGATCACAGCGGCCGAGACGGTTGGCGTCGAGCGGCGCGGCAAGTTCTACGAGGCGACGGGCGCGCTGCGCGATATGGTCCCGAACCACCTGAT
Organism: Xanthobacteraceae bacterium; assembly: GCA_035259885.1. Classification (GTDB taxonomy): domain Bacteria; phylum Pseudomonadota; class Alphaproteobacteria; order Rhizobiales; family Xanthobacteraceae; genus DATFWC01. The sequence continues at coordinate 3,194 of DATFWC010000248.1, read as the reverse complement.
GCAGCTCCTGGCGATGACCGCCATGGAGCCGCCGGTCTCCTTCAACGCGGATGCCGTGCGGGCGAAGAAGGCCGAGGTCATCAGCGCCATCCGCCCGCTGACGGAGGCGGAGGTGTTCAAGAATGTGGTGCGCGGCCAGTACGCCGCTGGGACGGTGCTGGGTCAGCCGGTCAGCGCCTATCGCGACGAGCCCAACGTGGCGCCGGATTCGGCCACCGAAACGTTCATCGCCGGCAAGCTGCACATCGACAATTGGCGCTGGGCCGACGTGCCGTTCTACTTGCGCACCGGCAAGCGGATGATGCGACGCCGGACGGAGATCGCCATCCGGTTTCACCAGGCACCCTACTCGCTGTTCCGCGGCACCGACGTGGAGCGGATGCATCCCAACTGGTTGACCCTGCGCATCCAGCCCGACGAGGGCATCGCGCTCGAATTCGCCGCCAAGCGGCCCGGCCCGACCCTGGTGCTGGACAGCGTCAATATGGACTTTGCGTACAAGACCTATTTCAGGATGGAGCCGGACACCGGATACGAGACGCTGCTCTATGACTGCATGATCGGCGACGCGACGCTGTTCCAGCGCGCCGACAATATTGAGGCGGGTTGGCAAGCTGTGCAGCCCATCCTCGATGCATGGGCGCGCCATCCGCCGGCCGATTTCCCGAACTACGCCGCCGGCAGCGCTGGCCCGGCCGCGGCCGACGAACTCCTGGCGCGTGACGGCCGTGTCTGGCGGCCGCTCGTCTGAGCCGACGACGGAGGCAGCGTTGGAGCACAAGCGCAAGATTTCCCTGGTGATAGCCGATGTGGACGGCACCCTGGTGACGGCTCAGAAGGTGCTGACCAACCGCGCGCAGGCCGCCGTTCAAGGGTTGCACCGCGCCGGCATCCGCTTCGCCATCACGAGCGGGCGGCCGCCCCGCGGTATGGCCATGTTGTTCGATCCCCTCGACCTCGACACGCCGATTGCCGGGTTCAACGGCGGGCTGTTCGTGACGCGCGATCTCAAGATCGTGGAACAGAAAACGATGGAACCCGAGATCGCCCGCCAGGCCCTTGCACTCATCCGCGGCCACGGCCTGGATGCCTGGCTCTACTGCGGCAACGATTGGCTCATCACCAAGTCGGGCGCGCCGCATGTGGCGCGGGAAGCCTCGACGGTGAAGTTCGAGCCGACATTGGTCGAACGCCTCGACGCCTACATCGGCAGCGTCGCCAAGATCGTCGGCATCAGCGATGACCATGATTTGGTCCAGCGCTGCGAGGCCGACGCGCAGGCCGCATTCGGAGATCGGGCGACGGCCAACCGGTCGCAGCCCTACTACCTCGACATCACCCACAAGGACGCCAACAAGGGCGCCGTGGTCGATTATCTTTCCGCCCGCTTGAGCGTTCCGCGCAGCGAAATCGCGACGATCGGGGACTCGCCCAACGACGTCATGATGTTCAAGCGCTCGGGCCTGAGCATCGCGATGGGGAATGCGTCCGACGAGGTCAAGGCACAGGCCGACCGCACGACCGACTCCTACAACGACGAAGGGTTCGCCAAGGCCATGGAGCGCTTCGTCCTGATGGCGGTTGCGTAGCAAGCGACATGAACCAGGTTGTTGGACTCATGCAGGTGGTGAACGACGCCGCGGCCCTGGCAGAGGCCGCGGCCGAACGCGTCGTCGCGCGGCTTGCCGCCCCGAGCGATCGGCCCGCCGTCTGCCTGAGCGGCGGCGGTACGCCGGAGCGCCTGTACCGGCTGCTGGCCACCGAACGCTTCCGCACCCGCATACCCTGGCAGCAGGTGCATTGGTTCTGGGGCGACGAGCGCTTCGTGCCGTCCGATGATGCGCGCAGCAATGCCGGCATGGCGATGAAGTCGCTGCTCGCGCACGTGCCGGTCCTGCTGGAGAACGTCCATCGCATCCCGACCGATGCCGCGAGCCCGCAGGAGAGCGCGCGGATTTACGAGGCCGAACTGCGCGGCCTCTACGGAGCCGATGATCTCGATCCGCGGCGTCCGTTGTTCTCCGTCGTGCTGATGGGGCTGGGCGGCGACGGCCACACGGCGTCACTGTTCCCCGGCAACCCCGCCGTCGATGAGACGGAACGCTGGGTGATCGGCGTCGACCGGCCCGGCCTCGAGCCGTTCGTGCCGCGCGTCAGCCTCACGTTGCCGGCACTGGCCTCGACCCGCGAGATGCTCTTCCTCGTCAGCGGCGCGAGCAAGCGCGACGTCGTCAAACGCGTGCTGGCAGGCGCGGATTTGCCAGCCTCCCACGCGCATGCGGACGGCGAGCTGCTTTGGCTGGTCGATCGCGATGCGGCTCCGGAACACGAAAATGGCGCGTGACGAGCCTGCGATCATCATCGTGATGGGCGTCTCCGGCTCGGGCAAGAGCACGGTCGCCGCGATGCTGGCCGCGCGGCTGCATTGGATTTACGAGGATGGCGACTGGTTTCACCCGCCGCAGAACGTCGCGAAGATGCACTCAGGCGTCCCGTTGACTGACGCCGACCGCTGGCCGTGGCTCAACGCCATCGCCACGTGGATCGACAAGGCGCGCGCCGCCGGCGAGCATGCGGTGATCGCCTGCTCGGCGTTGAAGCGATCCTATCGCGACGTCCTGATCGGCGATCGCCGCGACGTGCGCCTCGCGTTCCTGAAAGGAACGCCGAACCTGATCGCCCGGCGCATGGCCGTCCGCAACGGGCATTTCATGCCGGTGGCGCTGCTCGACAGCCAGTTTGGCACGCTGGAAGAGCCGGGCGCGGACGAGCGTCCGATCGTGGTGTCCATCGAGGAGCATCCGCGGCGGATCGTGGAAACGATCGTCGCCCAGCTCTCCCTTGTGGTACCCGAACGCGGCAAGGCGCCGGGGAGGCTTCCGTGATACCGATCAAGCTCGTCGTCTCGGACGTCGACGGAACGCTTGTCACCCCGGACAAAAGCTTGACCGACGCCACCATCCGCGCCGTCCAGCGACTGCGCGAGCACGGCATCGGCTTCACGATCGTGAGCAGCCGTCCGCCGGCCGGAATCCGCATGCTCGTCGAGACGCTCGGGCTGACGCTTCCCATCGGCGTGTTCAACGGCGGCGCGATCGTGCAACCGGACCTCTCGGTGCTCGAACAGCACCTCGTTCCGGCGGCGGCCGCGCGCTGCAGCATCGACGTGCTGAGCCAGTGCGACGCCGCCGTCT
>DATFWC010000247.1:0-3697 GCA_035259885.1 Xanthobacteraceae bacterium | reverse complement strand
GCCATGCCCGGGATCGACGAGACGCGTTCCTTCGTGCCGCTGCGGATCGCGGTGCTCACCGTGTCCGACACGCGGGCGCTCGCCGACGACAAGTCGGGCGCGACGCTGGTCGAGCGCATCGCGAAGGCGGGCCATGCCGTGGCCGACCGCGCCATCGTCACCGACGACGTGGAGAAAATCCGCGCCCGGGTGAAGGCCTGGATCGCCGATCCGGCGATCGACGTGGTCATCACCACCGGCGGCACCGGCTTCACCGGCCGCGACATCACGCCGGAGGCGCTCGAGCCGCTGTTCGAGAAGCGCATGGACGGCTTTGCCACGCTGTTCCTCCTGGTCAGCCGCGAGAAGATCGGCACTTCGGCGATCCAGACTCGCGCCACCGCCGGCGTCGCCGGCGCCACCTATGTGTTCTGCCTGCCGGGCTCGCCCGGCGCCTGCCGCGACGCCTGGGACGAGATTCTCGTGCACCAGCTCGATTACCGTTACCGCCCGTGCAACTTCGTCGAGATCATGCCGCGCCTCGACGAGCACCTGCGCCGTGCCAAGGCCAAGGGTGCCACCGTTTAACGTGCACCCGGGAACTTTGCGTCCCTGCAGTGGCAAAAATCACACAGCCGGACGTCTTCTTCGACGGACGCGAACCCTCGCGTTGACTGTAGCCAGAGGTTGCGCAACGGTCGGGCCGAGGGGTAGCCGGGGAGGGGGGACCGGTGGGGCAGGATCGACACTGGCGGGCGCGCCCGAGGCGCGCGGCGCGCCCGACATTGCCCGTGGCGCTCGGGACCATCGCCACCGCGATGCTGCTTCCCACCTCGCAGCCGATGGCGGGCTGCACACCCGAGGCAACCCCTGGCAATCCGCCGCCCGGCACGACCGTGACCTGCACGGCCGCGACCAACAATCAGAACGCTCCCAACGGCTACGGCGACGGCAGTCAGAACGGCCTGACGATCAATGTCCAACCGGGGGCGACGCTGAGCGGCACGAGCAACGCTCTCAACGTCAATGCCAACAATACGCTCAACAATTCCGGCGCCATAAGCAGTAGTCAGACGGCGATCACGGCCGGCACCGGGCTGACGATCACCAACGCCGGATCGATTTCGGGTGGCGCATTTTTCCTGGGGATCGTGGCCGGAAACGTGAACCTGACCAACAACGGAACGATTTCCGGCAACGCCGCCATCCAGACCAGCGTCGGCGGCAGCACCATCACCAATTCCGGCACCATCAGCGGCGTCCCGGGAGCGTTGTTACCGGTAATCGTTTTGAACGGCGCCAACAATCTGGTCGACAACACCACGGGCGGAATCATCGTCGGGCCCATCGCCAACACGTTCCCCACGGCCTTCATCACCGTCAATAACGCCGGCATCATCACGAGCCTTGCCGGCACCCCGTCATTGGCGACGATCGCCGCCAGCCACGCAACCATCGGCAATTCGGGATCGATCTCCGCCGATGGGACCAATCGCGTTGGCGTGTTCATGAACGACGGCACCCTGACGAATTCCGGCACCATCTCGGCGCCGCAAGGCACCGCCATCCAGTTCAGCGGCGGCGCCACCACGACGATCAACTCGGGCACCATCACCGGCCTGACTGGATTCTCGACTGGACAGATAACTTCGGGACCGACCGCCATCATCAATTCGGGAACGATCACCGGAACGGGCGGTACCGCCATTCGTTTCGACTTCAACCAGACCAACAGCCTGACCTTGCTGCCCGGCAGCGTGATCAACGGCAACGTCCTCGGCGGCGGCGGCAGCGACACTCTGTCGCTCGGCGGCACCGGCAACGCCACGTTCAATGTGAGCAATATCGGGCCGGCGGCGCAGTACCGCGGCTTCGAGGTCTTCACCAAGACCGGCACGTCCACCTGGACGCTGACCGGGACCGGCGCGCAGAACTGGATCATTCAGCAGGGCACGCTGGTCGGCGACACCAACAGCCTGCAGGGCAGCCAGATCACCAACAATGCCGCGCTGACCTTCAATCAGAACATCCTGGGCACCTATGCGGGTGTGATCGGCGGCAGCGGCAGCCTCAGCAAGGCGGGCTTCGGTCAATTGACCCTCACGGGCAACAACACCTACACCGGCGGCACGACGGTCTCGGGCGGAGTGCTGATGATCGGCAACGGCGGAACGAGCGGATCCGTCGTCGGCAATATCGTCAACAATGCGCAGCTCACCTTCAACCGATCCGACAACCTGACCTATGGTGGGCAGATTTCCGGCGGCGGCGCCGTGACGAAAATCGGCGCCGGAACGCTCACGTTGACTGGGAACAGCACGCATCTCGGCGGTACGTTCGTGTCCGAAGGCACGCTGCTGGTGAATGGCTCGATCCCGTCGGCATTCGTCGCCGGTGGGACGCTCGGCGGGACCGGAACGGTGGGTAACACGACGGTGGTGAACGGCGGCACGATTGCGCCGGGCAACTCCATCGGCCAGCTCAACTTTGCTGGCAATGTCACGTTCCAGCCTTTCTCGTTCTATCAGGTGGAGGCCAATGCAGCCGGCCAGGCCGACCGCCTCGCCGCGACCGGCACCGCCACGCTCAACGGCGGGACGGTGCAGGTTCTCGCCGCCGCCGGCACCTACGCGCCGACCACGACCTACAACATCCTCCATGCCAACCAGGGCGTGAACGGCACGTTTGCGGGCGTGACGTCGGACGCCGCGTTCCTCACGCCGTCGCTGAGCTACGACTTCGACGACGTGTTCCTGACGCTGACGCGCAACGCTACCTCGTTTGTCGACGTGGCTCAGACTCCCAATCAGCGCGCGGTCGCGGCGGCGCTCGACGCCAGCCCGTTCGGCAGCACGCTGGTGCAGTCGGTGCTGCTGCTGACGGCGCCACAGGCGCAGCAGGCGTTCGATGCGCTGTCCGGCGAGGTGCACGCCAGCGTGCAAAGCTCGCTCATGGAGGATTCCCGCTACATGCGCCAGGCCGTGCTCGGGCGCCTGCGCACCGCCTCCTACGCCGGGGACACGGGTACGCTTGCCATGCTCGGCATCGGCGGACCGGAAACCGCCTCGCTGGCAGAGGCCGAGGGCGCCGACGTGCTCGCCTATGCCAAGAGCCCGGTCGTGAAGGCTCCGCCTCCCGCTGCGGTGGCGCCTGGACCCGACGTCACCTTCTGGGCCCAGGGTTTCGGAGCCTGGGGCCGCTGGGACAGCGACGGCAATGCGGCGCAGCTCAACCGCGATCTCGCCGGTGTCATCTCCGGCGTCGACGCCCGGTTCGGCAATGCGCGCCTCGGCGTCGCCGGCGGTTACACCCATTCCGACGTCAGCGTCGCGGCGCGCTTGAGCTCGGCCGACGTCGACTCGTTCCAGGTCGCCGGCTACGCCGGCGCCCGCTTCGGCGCCTGGGGCCTGCGTGGCGGCGCCGCCTTTGCCTGGCACGACATCGACACCGCGCGCGCCATCGTCTTTCCGGGCTTCGCCGACAATGCCCGCGCCAGCCGCGATGGAACAACCGCCCAGGTGTTCGGCGAGGCCGGCTATGGCTTCACCGTCGGCCGCGTCGCGCTCGAGCCGTTCGCCGGCCTCGCCTGGGTGAGCGTCAACACCGACGGCTTCACCGAGGCCGGCGGGGCGGCGGCGTTGACCGGCTTCGGCGACAGTTTCGATACCGGCTACTCGACGCTCGGACTGCGCGCCGCCACCAGTCTGCCGCTCGCCAA
>DATFWC010000246.1:0-3048 GCA_035259885.1 Xanthobacteraceae bacterium | reverse complement strand
TTGACCAGGAGCGGGAACAGCACGTTGCCCAGCACCGTGCGCCACGGCAGGAGCTGGTCGAACTCCTGGAACACCATCATGCGGTCGGGGCCGGGCCGCTCGATGGTGCGGCCTGCGAGCGTGATCGACCCGGCGACCGGGGCCATGAACCCGGCGATGGCCTTCAAAATAGTCGTTTTGCCGCACCCCGAGGGACCGAGCAGCACGTAGCGGTCGGCGGCATGGACCTCGAATCCGACCTTCCAGGTCGCAGTGACGAGGTGATCGGCGGTCTTGTACTGGAGCGTCACGTCGTCGACAACGAGCAGCGGCACCGCGCCGTCGGCACGCAAGGCTTTTCCGGCGACGGCCTGACCAGTCGCGTCCATCCGTTCCCCTCTGGCTTCGCCCGAGGCCTGTTTACCCCAAGACTTTCGTTTGTGCACCGATTGGCGCCCGGCGCTATGGCGGAGCGTACACGTTGGTGTATCGTCCTAGGAAGTGTCTGGCGGCGGGAAAAGCGCCGCCGGCAGGGGAACCCGGGAGGACCAGGATGGTGCGCGGCTTGTGGGCGATCGTGGCGTCGATTGCCATCGTCACGTCGGCAATCGATGCGCGCGCGGAGGCGACCACGCTGCGCGTCGCCAAGCAGTTCGGCATCGCCTACATGCAGTTCATGGTCATGGAGGACCAGAAGCTCATCGAGAAGCAGGCCAAGGCCGCGGGTCTCGGCGACATCACGGTCGAGTTCAACCAGTTCCGCTCGAGCGACGTGATGAACGACGCCCTGATCTCGGGAAGCGTGGATTTCGTCAGCCTCGGGATTCCCGGCCTCATCACCATCTGGTCGAAGACCAAGGGCACGATCGACGTCAAGGCGTCGACCGGCCTCAACGTGTCGCCCCTGATGCTGATGGTGCGCGACCCGGCCATCAAGTCGCTGCGCGACTTCAAGGACAATCACAAGATCGCCATGCCGGCGGTGAAAGTCTCCATGCAGGCGATCATCCTGCAGATGGCGGCGGCGAAGGAGTTCGGCGAGGCCAAGTTCAACGCGCTCGATCACCTCACCGTGTCGATGGCGCATCCCGACGCAACCGCGGCGATGCTGGGCGGCCCGAGCGAGGTGGTGGCCAACTTCTCGTCGGCGCCGTTCCAGTACCGGCAGATGAAGGCGCCCGGCATCCGCCGACTCCTCACCAGCACCGACCTGTTCGACGAGCCGCTGTCGTTCAACGTGATCGCCACGACGGCGAAATTCCGCCGCGACAACCCGAAGCTGCATGGCGCGTTCCTGGCGGCGCTGAAGGAGGCGACCGACTTCATCAACGCCGACAAGCGGCGCGCGGCCGAGATCTATCTGAAGGTCAGCAGGGACCGCACGCCGGTCGACGACATCATGGAAGTCCTGGCTGATCCGGCGATCCAGTACACGACCAAGGTGGGCGGCATCCAGTCGTTCGTCAGCTTCATGGCCAAGGTGGGCACGCTGAAGACGCCGCCGGCCGACTGGAAGGAGATGTTCTTCCCGGAAGCGCTTTCCGGCGGATGAGCTTGCGTTCGGCCGGCGAATCATAACTAGGACGTATGACCGAGTCCGAACGAACGATGGAAGACCAACCCGAGCCGGGGCTCAAACCGGCGGCCCTACCGACGCCGCGCCTCAAGGAGGCTTTGCGCCAGGCGCGCATCGAGATCGCGGAGCGCACCGGCGTCATCGTCGACCTGCGCAATGCCGAGATCGCGCGGCTCGAGCTGCTCAACGAGGCGCTCGATCCGGTGTTCGCCGAGATCCCGCCCGACGTCGAGCTGTTCGACCGCGGCCTCGTGGCGGGCGACCCGCCGCGGCTGTGGATTGACATGATCGCGCACGTGGTGATGGGCCGCGACAAGCGCGTCTACCGCTTCCTGCAGGACACGCGCTACGGCCGCCGCGTGATCACCGAATCGAGCGAGATCGCCGAGCTGGTGGACGCCGTGACCAAGTACGTCGCGCGCCGGCTGGTCGAGCGCGAGCGCCTGCTCGAAGGCGACTCGGCGTTGATCGCGCAGGACGCGCTCACGGCCGCGGCGCGGCGTCGGCGGCGTCGCTGGCGCGTGCTGCTTGCCTTCATGTTCGGGCTGATAGCCGGCGCCGCCACCCTGTTCGCCATCGCGTGGTTCGTGGCCCGCCAGCTCGGCCGTTGAGCGTCATTCGAGCCTGCGGCGCTTGACCTCGACCATCGCGCCGTTGCGCAACCCCCGCACCGCCATCTCGCAGCGCCACGCGCCGGGTTGGCCCTCGATGCGGTAGAGATTATAGCCGGCCGGATCGTCGTGGCGGCTGCCCGGCGCGGCTGAGGCCGACGGCACGCCGACGAACGGGATGCGGCCGCCGGCCCAGTCCAGCCACTCCAGCGACTGCACATGATCGTGGCCGTGCAGCACCAGCTCGGCGCCGCGCTCCCCCAGCACCTGCAGGAGCGGCGCCGCATCGACCAGCCGCTTGTGACGGGGACGGCGGCCAAGCGGTGGATGATGGATGAGGACGACGCGGAACATGTTTTCGAGCCCCGGCAGCAGCTCGGCCAGACGCGCGATCTGGGCGGTGCCGAGCTTGCCGCTGGCTTCGAACGGCAAAGTCGGCAGCGCGGTCGACAGCCCGATCAACGCCACGGGGCCGCGGCGGCGAACGAAGGGAAAGCGCGGGGACGTATTGGCTCGGTCGTCCTGCATGTAGTCGCCCCAGTGGCGCTCGGCGCATGGCGCCGTGGCGCGCACATAGACGTCGTGGTTGCCGGGCACGAAGGTGACGCGCTCGGGCGGGCCGAGGCGGTCGAGCCACGCGCGCGCCGGCGCGAATTCCTCTTCCAGCGCGATGTTGACCAGGTCGCCGGTGACGGCGATGTGGTCGGGCGCGGCGGCGGCCAGGTCGGCCGCGAGCGCGTCGAGCACCGCGCGGCGATGACACAGATGGCGGCGCAGATGCCAATTGACGAACCCGAGCAGCCGCTTGCTCGCCAGCTCGGTGAGGCGCGGGCGCGGCATGGGCCCGAGATGCGGGTCGGACAGATGCGCGAGGAGGAACAT
>DATFWC010000245.1:0-6266 GCA_035259885.1 Xanthobacteraceae bacterium | reverse complement strand
TTTCAATGGCCGCCTTCCGCCTCCGCTTCGGCCGCGCAGGTGCGGATGCGCTCGTTGTAGATCGGCAGCGTCAGCCCGCACACCTCGAACCGCGGCAGGTAGCCCATCAGGAAGGCGTTCACGCCGAGGCGATACAGCGTGGCGACGTCGCCGGCGAGCAGCGCCGCGCGCTCCTCGTCGGTGAGGTCATAGCGGGTGATGGCGCCAGCCGGGTCCGCCTTCATGGCGGCACGGAAGGCATGGTCGCGCAGGATTTCGCGACACAGATGGTTCACCGCATAGACCGACATGGCGATCAGCTCCAGCTCCAGGCCGCGTAGGCGTGGCCCTGCTCCAGTTGCGGCGTGATGAATTTTGGTCGTCGCCCGTCGACGCTCGCCAGCATGGCGATCCAGTTGAGGATCTCGCCGCCGACGTTCCCGGCCTTGTGCAGCTGCTGCGGCGTCGCTTCGGCGATCAGCGTGTCGTACTGGCCCTCCCCGATGAGCGCGCAGGCGCGCTGCGCCCATGCCGGGTCGGGGACGCCGTCCGACCTGCCCGGCGCGATGCGCGGGCCGAACACCTCGAGCGAAAAGCTGCCGCTGCCCATGACGGCGACACGCAGTTTTTCCGGAAAGCTTTCGATCGCCCGCCGCACGACCGCGCCGAGATCCCGGCAGCGCCGCGCCGACGGCAGCGGCGCCACGTGCCCGCTCACGAAGATCGGGATCACCGGAATCTGCATGCTCGGCGTCATGAAATGCAGCGGCACGACCACCGAGTGATCGACGGAAAATTCCTGCGCCAGCGCGAGATCGAAGCCGGCCTCGACGCCGGCGCGGCGGATGTGGCTCGCCATGTCGGGGCGCGACTTTATGGTGTAGACCGGCACCGCGCGCGGCTCGTCGTTCGGACCCTTGAAGGCGTCGGTGACGCCGACCGCGAAGATCGGCAGGTTGTCGAGGAAGAAGGTGTTGAGGTGATCGGTGTCGAACATCACCAGCAGGTCGGGGCGCATGGTCTCGAGCTCGCGCGTCAGCGAAGCGAAGAACCGCGCCGTGTCGCAATCCGGCTCGCGCTCGACCAGCGCCGGATAGATCGGCGTGTGCGGCACGCCGAACGCCCCCACGATCTCCGCCACTCTGTTCTCCTCCTGCCGATACGGTCCCGCCGGTGCCCGTGCCATCGCAAGAAATCGCCCCGGTGGCAACTGCGTCTCCTGTCAGCGAGGTTTTTGCCGTTCGCCCGGTCATCGAGAGGCCAGGAATTCGTCCGCATCTGACGCCCCACGCATTGCCCTTCCGCGCAGGCCGTGTGTAAGGTCCGCGGCCCTTCGGCCCGGAATTCCCCATGGCTCGCGACCAGCTCGACATGACGCCGATCGAAACGCGCGACGAGCTCGTCGCGTGGCTGGAGAAAGGCGTCAAGCCGAAGGCTGAGTTCCGGATCGGCACCGAGCACGAGAAAATCCCCTTCGCGCTCGCCGGCCACCATCCGGTGCCGTACGACGGCAAGCGCGGCATCGGGGCGCTGCTCGGAGGCATGCGTATGCTGCTCGGCTGGGAGCCGATCATGGAGGGCGACGACATCATCGGCCTCACCTCGGTCACCGGCGGCGCCGCGATCACGCTGGAGCCGGGCGGGCAGTTCGAGCTGTCGGGCGCGCCGGTCGAGACCATCCACGAAACGTCGAGCGAGATTCATGCGCATCTGGCGCAGGTGGGCGAGATCGCCCGTCCGCTCGGCCTGGGCTTTCTGGCGCTGGGCATGAGCCCGAAATGGTCGCGCGCCGAGACGCCGATGATGCCCAAAGGCCGCTACCGCATCATGACGGCCTACATGCCGAAGGTCGGAAAGCTCGGTCTCGACATGATGTATCGCACTTGCACGGTGCAGACGAACCTCGACTTCTGTTCGGAAGCCGACATGGTCAGGAAGCTGCGCGTCGGCCTGGCGCTGCAGCCGGTCGCCACCGCGCTGTTCGCCAACTCGCCGTTCACCGAAGGCAAGCTCAACGGGTATCTGTCGTTCCGCGCGGAGATCTGGCGCGACACCGATGCGGATCGCACCGGCATGCTGCCCTGGGCATTCGAGCCCGGCATGGGGTTCGAGCGCTGGGTCGATTACGCGCTCGACGTGCCGATGTACTTCGTCAAGCGCGGCGACCGCTATATCGACGTGGCCGGGCAGTCGTTCCGCGACCTGATGGCGGGCCGGCTGGCGGCGCTGCCCGGCGAGCGGGCGACGCTGTCGGACTGGTCCAACCATCTGACCACGATCTTTCCCGAGGTGCGGCTCAAGCGTTATCTCGAGATGCGCGGGGCCGACGCCGGCCCACGGCGGCGGCTGGCGTCGCTGCCGGCGTTCTGGGTGGGCCTGCTGTACGACGACGCGGCGCTCGCCGCCGCCTGGGACCTGGTGAAGGACTGGACGGCGGAAGAACGCCAGAAACTGCGCGACGGCGTGCCGAAGCTCGCGCTGGCGGCCGCGATCCGCGGCCGCAGCGCGCGCGATCTCGCCAGGGAGTGCCTGGCCATTGCGCGCGAAGGCCTGGCTCGCCGCGCCCGGCTTGACATCGGCGGCCGCGACGAGACCCGCCACCTCGAAACGCTCGACGACATCGTGGCGCGCGGCATCACGCCGGCCGAGGAGCTGATCGAAAAGTTCAAGGGGCCGTGGGGCGGATCGGTCGAGCCGGTGTTCTCCGAGCAGGCCTATTGAGGCGCGGCAGCGCACGGGCGGCGACATGGCCATGGCAACGCCGGCAACGGCGGCACTGCAGAAGGCGGGCGTCGCGTTCAAGCTCCACGCCTACGACTACGATCCGGACGCGGAGCAGATCGGGCTGCAGGCCGCCGAGGCGCTCGGCGTCGCGCCGGCACGCCTGCTCAAGACGCTGATGGCCCGCGCCGGAAACGATATCGTCTGTGTCCTGGTGCCGTCCGATCGCAAGCTGAGCCTGAAAAAGCTGGCCGCCGCTGCGGGCAGCAAGGAGGCCGCCATGCTGGCGCCGGCCGCAGCCGAGCGCGCCACCGGCTACCACGTCGGCGGCATTTCCCCGTTCGGCCAGAAGAAACGCCTGCGCGTGTTCGTCGACCGCGCGGCGCTGGGCCACGCGACCGTCATCGTGAACGGCGGGCGGCGCGGCCTGCAGATCGAGCTCGATCCCGCCGACCTCGTCAGGCTGCTCGACGCCACGGACGCGGATCTGGCGTGACCTATTCGGCCGCTTCGCGCGCCTCGGACAGATTGTCTAGCGACGAGATGATGTGCTCGGCCAGCGCCTCGGCCAGCGGCGACCGCTCGTGCGGGCTGCGCACCAGCCCGACCCGGCACGACGGCAGCTCGGGAAAGCCGTCGCCGGCGCTGAGCACCCGCATGCCGGTGCGCAGGCCCGACTCGGGAAACACCGAAACCGCCAGTCCGGAAAGCACCGCGGCCGCGACCGCGCCGGCATTGGCGCTGGTGTAGAGCACGCGATAGGGGCGGCCGATCGACTCGAGACATTCGATGGCCGCGCGGCGCCAGCCGCAGGTCGGCCGGCCAAGCGCCAGCGGCAGCGGCTCTTCGACGTGCGTGGGATGGCGGCTGGACGTCACCCACAGCAGGCGCTCGCGGCGAAAACTCTCCGATGCTTTGGCGCCGCCGCAATCGGTGACGATGGCAAGGTCGAGATCGTTGGTGTCGATGCGGTGAACCAGCTCGACGGTGGGCTCGCAGGTTACCGTCAGCTCGACGCTCGGATAGGCGCGCGAGAACCGCGCCATGATCTCCGGCAGATAGCGGTCGGCATAGTCGTCGGGAACGCCGAGTCGGACCCGTCCGGTCAGCTCGGCGTCGGAGAAGGCGGCCAGCGCCTCGACATTGAGTTTCACGATGCGGCGCGCATAGTCGAGCAGCCGTTCGCCGTCCTCGCTGAGCTTGGAGGAGCGGCCGTCGCGCGCGAACATCGGCCGGCCGAGCCTCTCCTCCAGCCGCTTCATCTGCATCGACACCGCCGACTGGGTCTTGTGCACGACCTCGGCGGCGCGGGTGAAGCTGCCAGTCTCCGCAATGGCGATGAAGGTGCGCAACTGGTCGATATCGATGAGGGCCGTCATGAAAATGCCTCGCCTGGGAGGCTGAAATGTATCACCCGTTTTCATTGGATGCATCATAAACATTCGTTTCACTAATCAATTCTGAGGGCCCATATTCTCGCCATCGAACAAATCGGGTGGGTATTTCGGGTGGTTGCCCGCGGCGTCGGGCGCCAGAAATGCCCCATTGCCGGACCGATCCTGGAGGATTTTGTCGTGAGCACGCTGACAACCATATCGAGGCCCGCCGTGCCGCCCGGACGGGTGATGTTGGCCCTGCTGGGGGCCCTGCGGCGCCGTCTCGAGCAACTCGGCCGGACCTGGCGCCATCGCCGCGATGCCGCGGTCCTGGCCCGTCTCGACGACCGCATGCTCGCCGACATGGGCCTGACGCATGGCGATGTCCGCGACGCATTCGCCGGGCCGCTGTGGCACGACCCGACCAATCTGCTGCGCGCCCGTGCGCTGGAGCGACGCCTGAGCCGCCACCGCGCCGCGCTCGGCCTGCAGGATGCGCCGCCGCTGGTGCCGCAGGACGATGACCGGCATCTGGTCACCATCCGGCCGGTACGTTTCACGGCATAACGCCAAAGCCCAGCCATCGGCCGCTCTCCCATCGGCCGATTTCCATCCGGGCTCGTTCCCCTCTGGGTCCCGGATGTCGCGCCCGCTGGCCGCCCCGGCGGGCGCTTTTCTGTGCATTTCGGCCGCGGCCGTCCTGCGGCGGGCGACCTTGACGAGAGTCTGGGTCGTCTTGCATTTGGCGCTTGACTAACGTGCCGCGGGAGGAGACGTGAGGGCGGGGCGTTTCATCCTGTCGCGGCGGCCATGATGCGGGGCCTCTTCCTTTTCGCCTGGTCGGTGATGGCGCTGTGCGTTGCGCTGTGCGCCACGCCGTTGCCGGCCGCCGGCCAGGCTGGCTTCGATCGCCCGGGCGGCGATTACACCAGCATGGTCGAGCGCTCGGCCGATCCGGCCGCCTGCGCGGCGCGTTGCGATCGCGAGCCGCGCTGCCGCGCGTGGAGCTTCAACTATCCGGGCGCGGCGGGGCAGAACGCGGTCTGCTGGCTCAAGAACCAGGTACCGACGCGCACGGAAAACACCTGCTGCGTCTCGGGCATCAAGGGCGCCGGCGTGACGGAGCCGCGCAAGGGCCGCGACAACGCGCTGGAGTTCGGCATCGACCGCTTCGGCGGCGACTTCCGCAATTTCGACACGCCGCCGGATCCCACCGGCAATGCCTGCAAGGCCGCCTGCGAGGGCGAGAACCGCTGCCGCGCCTGGACCTATGTGCGGCCGGGCTACCTTGGGCCCGGCAGCGGCGCGCGCTGCTATCTCAAGGATCGCCTGCGCCCGCCGCGGCGCAAGCCGTGCTGCGTGTCCGGCGTGGTGCGCTAGATCCCGGTGAACAGGAGATCGAGCGCCGCGACGATGTCGTAGCGATTAGCCTCTGCTGAACCAACGACGCGACCGAGTGACGGCAGTTGGACGGCAGCGAGTTCCTCGACGATGGCGACCAGTCGCCGATCAGCCACCAGAATTTGCGGGTGGAGGCGCGTTCATACCAAGGCGGGCGTTGCGTCTGTGCGCGGGGCAACGACCACGGCCGAAAAGGCCGATACCCGATCATGTTGGAGAACGATGACCAGCGGAAAGCGACGACGTGTGGTTGGATTAAGATTCTCGACGATGTCGAACTGACGCACAGCGGTGTCAGAAAGTGCGAGCGCCGTCGGAAAAGACGAAACCATCCTCCTCAATCATCCGATTGACCGCGTCGATGGCCTCGCGATTTTCCTCCTGCCAGCGTCGGGCGGCCTCGGCGCGTTCGCTCGCATGGAGATTAGGCAAACGGCGCCGCAGCGCCTGCACCAGCAGCTTCAGATCGATGCCGGCCTCGCGTGCCGCGGCGAGGGCCTCGGAATCGAGCTCTAAGGCCACGCGCTCGCCCATGATCGGCGTCCTTGCGTCGGGAGAAATCAGGATAGCACAGCCGAATCGGCAAGACGATTGGCCGACGAGGCCGCTTATCCGGTGCCGCCGACCGTGATGCGGTCCATGCGCAGCGTGGGCTGGCCGACGCCGACCGGCACGCCCTGGCCGTTCTTGCCGCAGGTGCCGATGCCGGTGTCGAGCTCGAGGTCGTTGCCGATCATGCTGACCCGGTGCAGGTCGGTCGGGCCGTTGCCGATCAGCATGGCGCCCTTG
>DATFWC010000244.1:0-6101 GCA_035259885.1 Xanthobacteraceae bacterium | reverse complement strand
TAGCTGATGCGGCGCAAACGCTCGCGCACCGCATGCCGCTCCGGGTGGCGCTCGGCATGGGCGCGGACCAGCGCGTAAATCGTCTCGTTCCGCCACAGGCCGGCCGCGGAATAGAGCCGCATCTGCTCGGAGCCGAGAAGCGTCAGAATCGTGTTCATCGCCCGGGTTGCCGCCAGCGCGTCCCAGTGCTGGTATAGCAAACCCGACGAGGGGAAGGATGGTCGACGTGCGCCTGCCCCGCCTCATTGCCGGCGTACTCGTGCTGCTGGCCGCGAGCTCGGCGCATGCCGACTGGCCGGTGCGGCCCGTCCGCATCATCGCCCCGTCTGCTCCCGGAGGAGCAGCCGATACGTTTGCCAGGCTCCTGGCGGACCAGTTCGGCGAGATCTTTCGTGAGCGCTTCTATGTCGAGAACCGCGCGGGAGCCGGCGGGCTGATTGGCGCGGCGGCTGCCGCCCGTGCCGAACCGGACGGCTATACGCTGGTGACCTCGAGCATCGGGTACCATGTGATCGCCCCGGCGGTCAGCCCGAATCCGGGATTCGACCCGCTGCGCGACTTCACGCATATCGCCTATCTCGGCGGTCCGCCCAATGTGCTGGTCGTCCACCCGGCCCTGAAGGTGCAGTCGCTGGCCGAGTTTCTCGCCGTCGCGCGCCGCGAGAAGCTCGCCTATGTCTCGCCGGGCGTGGGCTCGCACGGACAATTGGTGTCCGAAGCCTTCGCGCAGGCGGCCAAGATCGAGCTTCAGCATGTGCCGCACAAAGGTGCCGCGCCGGCCATGATGGATCTCGTTGCCGGCAACGTGAGGGTCGGCACCATGACCTGGACCACGGCCATCGGCCAGATCCGCGCCGGCCAGGTGATCCCACTGGCCGTATCGTCGAGTGCACGCCTGCGCGAATTTCCCGACCTGCCGACGTTCAAGGAGCTTGGTTATCCCGATCTGGTGACGTTGACCTGGTACGCCTTGTCCGGACCAGCCGGGCTGCCGTCCGACATCGTCGCGAGGCTCAATGCCGCCGTGAGCCGCATGCTGGAGCTTCCGCAGGTGCGCAGCAAGCTCGACCGGGAGGCCATCGAAGCAAGGAGCATGAGCCCGGAGGAGATCACACAATACATGGCCAGCGAGATCGCCAGATGGGCACCGGTGGCCAAGCGCGTGGTCCAGCACGAGGAGCGTTGATCATGCAGCGCATGAGAAACCGCCGCAGAAGCCGGCAGCGATGCCGCCGCCCTGGCATGGCCGGTTGCGTCGCGGCTGCGTGTGCGGCGATCCTCTGGCTTTCCGGCTCCGTGTGGGCATCCGAGTATCCGACCCGGCCCGTCACCCTGACCCTCGCCTTTGCTCCAGGCGGGCCGAGCGACGTCCTGGCACGCGTGCTCGCCAGGAAGATGGAGCAAATTCTCGGTCAGCCACTGGTCATCGACAACCGGCCCGGCGCCGGCGGCAATGTCGCGGCGGAGCTCGTCGCCCGCGCGCCACCCGACGGCTACACGCTATTGCTTGCGAACAACAGCATCCTCGCCACCAATGCCAGCCTGTACAAGAAGATCAACTATGATGCCGAACGGGATTTTGCTCCGATCAGCCTGATCGCCACGCAAGCCAACGTGCTGGTGGTTCATCCATCGCTGCCGGTTCATTCGCTCGCCGAGCTGATCGCGCTCGCTCGCGTGAATCCGGGCAAGCTGAACTTCTCATCCGGCGGCTACGGGACTGCGTCGCACCTCACCGGCGAGCTGTTCAAGGCAGAGGCCAAGATCGAGATCGTCCACGTGCCGTACAAGGGCGCCGGACCGGCCCTGCAGGACGTCATCGCCGGTCATGTGCAGATGATGTTTGGCGCAGTCGCCGCCTGCATCGGCCACATCCAGGACGGGACGCTGCGTCCTTTGGCCGTGACGAGACGCAAGCGTACAGCGAGCCTGCCCAACGTTGCCACGGTAGCCGAGCTCGGAATCGCCGGCTTCGATGCGGCAACCTGGCATGGCGTGGTGGCGCCGGCCGCCACGCCAAGGCCCGTGATCGACGTGCTGCACCGTGCAACGGTAGCGGCGCTCGGCGATGCGGGCGTGCACAAGGCGCTCACAGATCTCGGCATCGACGTCGAAGGCAACACGCCGCAGGAGTTCGAGGCCTACGTCAAGGCGGAAATCCCGAAGTGGAGCGCTATCGTGAAGATGTCCGGTGCGATGCTGGATTGACCAACGTGCGCTGGCGCGGTCGCTCGGGCCCTAGAGCATGATCCCGAAAAGTGGATACCGGTCTTCGGAAAAGATCATGCTCCAAGCGTAAGCTAGCGCGGGATGACGATCCGAAGAACGTCATCCCGCGCTAGACGTGCTGCCCTTCGCTGAGCGGGATATCCCGCAACGTGCTCGGCGCGAACAGGTCCTCGATCCGCAGCCGCCGCGACGTCAGCCCCTGCTCGTGCGTGTATTGCAGCAACGCCTCGAGTGACGGCCGATTCTGCTCGATGCCGTAGGAATACCAATCCGGTCCGAAAATGGCCTGCTCTTCCTCGATCATCGGCTGGAGCCAGGCGAAAGACGCCTTTGGCGACCCGGCTTCTGTCATGCGATTGAGCGCCTGACGTTTGGCGGCGGTGAAGGCCTTGTACAGATTGAGCGCGACCCATGGATCGCGCTCGTAGATGTCGCGCCGGATCACCACAGTGTGCATGATCGGATAAATCCCGGTCCGACGGTAATAGTCCTTTTCAACCTCTGCATAATTCGGAAACAGGCGACGCACGGAAGGCGACCCGCGGCGGAACGACAGCGGGTTGTTCGCGGTCATCAGGAAATCGATGTCGCCGCGCTCGAGCAGATCCCCGAGTTCGGCCCCCGCGGGCGCCTGCTCGATCCGGATCTCTGCCGGCAACCGATGCCCCAGGCGATCGGCACGGCCCTGCACCCATTCGACATCGGCTGGCTTCACGCCGTACTCGTGCTCCAGGAGACCGCGCATGTAGACGGCGGCGGTCATGCTGTATTCGGGGACGCCGCCCCGCTTTCCCTTCAGGTCGGCGGGAGCCTGGATGTCCTTGCCCGTATTGATGAAAAAATAGCCGTGCCGGAACACCCGCGAGGGATAGACCGGTATCGCGACGAACGGCGCCTGACCGGTGCTGACCAGGGTCGTGTAGTTCGACAGCGACATTTCCGAGACATCGAACTCCTTGTATTGCAGCATGCGCCAGAAGATTTCGGCCGGCTGCAGCGTCAAATAGGTCAGATCGATGCCCTCAGGAACGATGGTTCCGTCACGCAATGCCTGCGTCCGGTCATATGGTCCGCACGCCAAAGTCAGCCGCATATTGGGCATCAGTTCCCCCCGATCTCTGTCCGCACGCTGGCGGTGCAACGCGAAGGTGTCAAGGCGGCTCCCGCACACGCACGCACGCCCGCGGCCGGCACTGGCAGGCCGGGTCAAAATGACTTAGCGTTTCGGCATCACGCCTCCCGAAACGGATGGTGCATGTCGCTTTCTGTGCTTCGCCTCGGAGCTGTTTGCCTGCTGGGCATTGCCCTGCAGACGACCGCGTGTCTTGCACAAGCCTATCCCGAGCGCGTGGTCCGCATCGTCAACCCGTTTCCGCCGGGCGGTTCGGTGGACGTCATGGCGCGTCTCCTGGCACAGAAGCTCAGCGAGAACGTGAATCAGCAGGTCATCGTGGAGAACCGCGCGGGCGCCGGGGGAAACACCGGAGCGGAATCGGTCGCCAGGTCCGAACCAGACGGATACACGCTCCTCTTCACGGCGCCCGGCCCGCTCGTCATCAATCAGACCCTCTACACCAAGGGTCTTCCCTACGACCCTGCCAGGGATTTCGCGCCCGTCGCGCTGTTCGCCATCGCCCCGATCGTGTTGATGGTCCATCCCGCCGTTGACGCGCAAAATGTGCAGGAGCTGATCGCGCTCGCCCGCAAGCAACCCGGCACCATCAGCTTCGCCTCGGCGGGCAACGGCTCGACCAATCATCTCGCAGGCGAGATGTTCAAGAGCATGGCCAACATCGAGATCCTGCATGTTCCTTATCGCGGGGCCGGGCCGGCCATGAATGATCTCATCGGCGGCCACGTGCAGATGTTCTTCGACCTCCTGCCGGTCAGCCTGCCGCAGATCAAGGCAGGCAAGGTGCGTGCCTTGGGCAATGCGGGGGCAAAGCGCCCGGCCGCGCTGCCGGATCTGCCGACCATCGCCGAACAGGGGCTGCCAGGCTTCGATGCCTCATCCTGGGTCGGCCTTGTTGCGCCTGCGAAGACGCCGGCCCCCGTCCTCGCCAAACTGGCCGATGACGTCACCCAGGTGCTCAAGGCGCCCGACGTGGTGGGGCGCATTCGCGAGCTCGGCTCGGAGCCGGGCCACGTCTTCGGCCCGGCGTTCGGCGCGTTCATGCAGGACGAGACGGCGAAGTGGGCCAAGGTGATCCGCGCTTCCGGCGCAAAGGCGGACTAGGCAGTCGCCTTCACATGTGCGTCCCACCCGCTATCAAACTCGCCATCACGCCGCCTTCCCGTCCACGGAGAACGAGATGCCTCTACAGCTGAGCCTCGCCGTCTGCGATTACGATCGGACGCGGGCTATTTTCGACGGCCGCGCGACGATCGAGGGATGCGATCTCGCCGCGGTCGCGCTCGAGCCCGAGGAGTCCTTCCACCGCGCGTTCAAGTTCCAGGAATTCGACGTCAGCGAAATCTCGATGAGCAGCTACCTGCTCACGACGGCGCGGGGCGAAGCGCATTACGTCGCCATTCCGGCCTTCGTATCCCGATTGTTCCGGCACAGCGCGATCTACATCCGGACCGATCGCGGGATCGCGCGCCCGGCCGATCTCAAAGGCCGCACCCTCGGCGTTCCCGAATATCAGATGACCGCCAATGTCTGGGTGCGCGGGATTCTCAGCGATGAATACGGCGTCAAGCCGAGCGACATCAGCTGGCGGCGCGGGGGGCTGGAGCAGCCCGGCCGCGAGGAACGGGCGCGCATCAAGCTTCCGGCGGATGTCGATTACCAGGCCATTCCCGAACACCGCACGTTGTCGGACATGCTGGCAGCCGGCGAGCTCGATGGCGTGATGAGCGCCCGCGCGCCGTCCTGTTTCCTGGCGGGTGCGCCGCATGTCGGCCGCCTGTTCCCCGATTACCCGGCTGCCGAGGCGAGCTACTTTCGCAAGACCGGCGTTTTTCCCATCATGCACGCGATCGGCATCCGTCGCACGCTCGTCGAGAAGCATCCCTGGCTTGCGGTCAGCGTGTACAAGGCCTTTCTCAGGGCGAAGGAGCTCTGCATGCGGGAACTCGGGCAGATCGGACATCTCGCCACGTCCCTGCCGTGGAGCGTCGCCGAATACGACCACGTGCGCGGACTCATGGGCGAAGATTTTTGGAGCTATGGGGTGGCGAAGAACCGCCACGTCCTGGCGACGCTCGCGCGCTATTCGTTCGAGCAGGGACTGTCGGCGCGACAGGTCGACGTCGACGAGATGTTCGTGCCCTCGACCGGCGACCTGTCGAAAATCTAAGCGGTCCCGCCAGCCAAGCTACGGCGATGCCAGCGATGCCTCCAGCGCGCGGCGCGTGACCGTGCCGACGAGGCGGCGACGGTACTCGGCGCTGGTCATGGCGTCTTCCAGTGGATCAATATCGTATGCGGCCGCCGCGGCGGCGGCGGCGAACGTTTCGGCGTCAGGCGCGTGGCCGGCCAGCACTTGTTCGGCCGCCGCGATACGGCGCGCCCTTGCTTCCGCGCCGCCGATGGCAATGCGTGGCTCGACCATTCTGCCGTCCTGGGCGCGATACAGCGCGACCGCCATGGCAATGGCGAAATCGCCGGCGCGACGGCTGAATTCGTAGAAGCCGAACCGCGTGTCCGACGGCAGCAGCGGCAGCTGGACCTCGGTGAGCAATTCATCCTCTTCCAAGGTCGTGGTCATGATGCCGGTGAAAAAATCGGCCGCCGGAATGACGCGCGTTCCGCGCACGCTGCGGGCCACAATTCTTGCGCCGAGCGCCACCGCGGCCGCACACCATTCCGAGGCGGGGTCGGCATGAGCGATGCTGCCGCAGAACGTTCCGCGCGTGCGCACCGGATA
>DATFWC010000243.1:0-6579 GCA_035259885.1 Xanthobacteraceae bacterium | reverse complement strand
CCGCCCGGCGGGCTGGCGCAATATTATGGCAACAACGTCATCGGCGGGCCCCGCGCCTTCGTCATGGTGGCGGAGAACTTCAAGTCGTTCGGCAATGCCCTGGTCGCCAAGCTGGTTGCCGAGATCGCGCAGGAGGAGCGGCCGCAACACGCGAGCTTGCGGTAGCTCAGACACAGGTTCGTGACGCACCCGTCCGCCGTACGCTGGGCAATGGCGCGAGGCGCCTTGCTCTCATGCGCACGTGCGATTCGGTCGCGCCGTTGCCCGCCATGCGATTTCCCCGACGATGGCGGGCAAATTCGCCATGCTCGAGTGGAATCATTGGTGCCGTGCGAGGCGAGTTTGCCCACCATGCGGCGCAGCGCAAGGCTGCAACCCTTGCCTTCCTGGCGCGTTATTGAGCAGCCCCACGAGGTGGAGGACGTCATGCGGTACACGTTTCGAGCCGGGCTGGCCGCGGTGGCGATGCTGGCCGCCGCGGCGCCGCGGCCGGGCCACGCGCAAGAACCTGTCGATCTGCTGCTCGTGCTGGCGGCGGACGTGTCGCGCAGCATGGACAATGGCAAGTTCCAGATGCAGCGCCAGGGCTACGTCGATGCTCTCACCGATCCGCGGGTGCTCGAGGCGGTCCGCTCCGGCGTCAACCGTCGCATCGCGGCGACCTTCATCGAGTGGGCGGGCGTGGCGGCGCAAAAGGTCGTGGTCGACTGGTCGATCATCAGCGACGAGACCACGGCGCGCCAGTTCGTCGACGAGCTCGCGGAGGCGCCACGTTCGTTTACCGGCCGCACGTCAATCAGCGCCGCGCTCGATTTCTCCGCGGCGCAGTTGGAGCGCGCACCGTATGAAGCGCAACGCCGCACCATCGACGTGTCCGGCGACGGGGTCAACAACAGCGGCCGCATGATCACGCAGGCGCGCGACGACGCGGTCAACAAGGGCGCGACGATTAACGGGCTGGTCATCGCCAGCCAGTCGACGGACCCGGGAAATCCAGAGCGCGTCGATCCGCGCCAAGAACTCACCACCTACTATCGCGACAATGTCATCGGCGGCCCCGGCGCCTTCGTCATGGTGGCGGAGAGCTACCACTCCTTCGGCCATGCCCTGATCAACAAGCTCGTGGCCGAGATCGCGCAGGTCTCCGGGCGGCGGCACGCCGCACTGGGCCGGCGCCGCTAGCGCCGCGAGGCCACATGCGATGGCGGCCGCGCCGATTGGCCGCATCGGCGGCCACGCGCGGCCTCGAGGCGACCTTTGCCCCCTAGTCCATTGATGCATCAGCCCATCGCCAGCCAGTTTCGAAACATTCCAGCCTGTCATTCTAGAACCGTTCCAAGATATTGATGTTGAAGCTGAATTTGCGCCAAGCGATATCCGTCCGGGGATTTCGCCCCGTCATTTAGGAGTTGCCGTCATGGTCCGCAGTCGTCTCGTCGCGCGTCTCGTTGGCGCCGCCACACTGTCCTGGCTGGCGGCCGCTCCGGCGCTCGCTCAATCGAATGACGTCAACCTCTATACGTATCGCGAGCCCGGGCTGATCAGGCCGGCGCTGGAAGCTTTCACCAAGGCGACCGGGATCAAGGTCAACACGCTGTTCGCCGCCGACGGGCTCGCCCAGCGCATGCGCAGCGAAGGCGTAAACTCGCCAGCCGACCTGCTCATCGCGGTCGACATCGGACGACTGCAGGAGGCGATCGATCTCGGCGTCACTCAGCCGGTCAAGTCCGACGCGCTGGACAAGGCAATTCCCGCGCAGTTCCGCGACCCGCAAGGCCAATGGCACGCGCTCACGCTGCGCTCGCGCATTGCCTATGTGGCGAAGGACCGCGTCGCCGACACGGACCTGACCTACGAAGGTCTCGCCGATCCCAAGTGGCGCGGAAAAATCTGCATCCGCTCCGGCCAGCATCCATACAACACGTCGCTCTTCGCCGCCTTCATTGCCAAGCACGGCGAAGCGAAGACGGAAACCTGGCTCAAGGGCCTCAAGGCCAACCTGGCACGCAAGCCGTCCGGCGGCGACCGCGAAGGCGCGCGCGACATCCTGGCCGGCGCCTGCGACCTCGCCATCGGCAACAGCTACTACGTCGGGCTGATGCGCAACGCCAAGGAGGAGGACCAGCGCAAGTGGGGCAACGCCATCAGGACGATCAACCCCACGTTCGAGGGCGGCGGAACCCACGTGAACATTTCCGGCCTGGTCATGGCCAAGCATGCACCCAACCGCGCCAATGCCGCAAAGCTGATGGAGTTTCTCGTCTCGGACAGCGCACAGCACATCTTCTCCGACCTCAACTATGAATATCCGGTGGTGGCTGAGGCCCCGATCGCCGACACGGTGAAGAGTTTTGGGGCGCTGCGCCCCGACTCCCTGTCGCTCAACGACGTGGCCAAGCATCGCAAGGCGGCCAGCACGCTGGTCGACAAGGTCGGATTCGATCGTTGAGCGCAAGCGCCACCGCGCCCAGCCCTGTGCACAGCGGTGCGCTGGCGCGGGCCGGCGCGTGGCTGCACCACGACCGTGCCGCCGTCACGGCGACCGCGCTCGTGGCGGCGATCATCGTGGCGCCGGTCGTCGGCCTGCTGGCCATTGCCGGCAGCGCGCAGGACAATGTCTGGCCCCACGTCGTCCACGTGGTGCTGCCCAATGCCATCACCGACACCGCCGTGTTGCTGCTCGGCGTCGGCCTGGTGGTGACGGTCACGGGCGTCGTCACGGCATGGCTGGTGGCGACGTGCCGGTTTCCCGGACAAAAGCTGTTCGACTGGGCGCTGCTCATGCCGCTCGCCATGCCGACCTATATCGTGGCCTATTGCTACGTCGACCTGCTCGACGCGTTCGGGCCGGTGCAGAGCACCTTTCGGCACCTGTTCGGGTTCGCCAGCCGGCGCGACTACTGGTTCCCCGAGGTCCGCTCGCTCTACGGCGGCATCTTCGTCATGGGCCTGGTGCTATACCCCTACGTCTACCTGTGCGCCCGCGCGGTCTTCCTGATGCAGTCCGCCGCCGTGCTCGACGTGGCGCGCACGCTCGGCGCCTCGCGCCGCACCGCGTTCTTTCGCATCGCCGTGCCGCTGGCCCGGCCGGCGATCGCGGTCGGCGTCGCACTCGCCCTGATGGAGACGCTCAACGACATCGGCGCCAGCGAATACCTCGGCGTGCAGTCGCTGTCGGTCGCCGTGTACGCCACCTGGGTCAATCGCGGCAGCCTGGCGGGTGCCGCGCAGATCGCCTGTGTCATGCTGCTGATCGTGGTGGCGCTGATCCTGCTCGAACGCTTCGGGCGCCGCCGGCAGCGCTATGCCGGATCGGCACGCACGCATGATCGCGGCAGCCCGGTGCAACTGACGGGAACGCGGGCATGGGCCGCTTTTGCCGCGTGCCTGGCGCCGCTGGCGCTGGGCTTCCTGGTGCCGGCCGGCTTCCTGGCGCACGAGGCGGTCCACCTGATCGCCAACAACGGCTTCGACCCGGAATTTTTCGTGCTGATCCGCCATTCGATGACGCTCGCCGGCAGCGCCGCGGCGATCGCCTGCGCCCTCGGCTTCATGCTGGCGCATGCCGAGCAGCATGCGCGCGGCCACGCGCTCGGCGCCATGGTGCGGCTGACCGGGCTCGGCTATGCGCTGCCCGGAACCGTGCTGGCGATCGGCGCAATGGCGCCGCTGGTCACCTTCGACAACGTCATCGACGCCGCGATGCGCAACCTGTTCGGCGTGCCCACCGGACTGTTGATCATGGGCAGCGGCGCAGCCGTGATCTATGCCTATGTGGTGCGGTTCCTGGCGGTGGCGACTGGCACCGTGGAAACCGGTTTTCACAAGATCTCGCCGCACCTGGAAATGGCAGCGCGCACGCTCGGCCGCACGCGCATCGGCGCGCTGGCGACGATCGAACTGCCGCTGCTGCGTCCCGCCGTCGCTACCGCGGCGCTGCTCGTCTTCGTCGATGCCATGAAGGAATTGCCGGCGACGCTGCTGCTGCGCCCGCTCGATTTCGAGACGCTGTCGACCAGCGTGTACGGCTATGCGGCGCGCGGCAGTTTCGAGCAGGGCGCGGTCGCGGCACTGGCGATCGTGGTGGCCGGATTTTTACCGGTGGTGTGGCTGGCGCGCACCAGCCGCATTCCGCTGCCGCAGGATATGACGGCGCCGAGCGGCTTTACCAGCGGCTCGCATTGACGCCCTGTGGCGGGCCAGCCACTGCCCGCCCCGGTCATGAAACCGACACAGAGCGCCCCCACGTTGCGCCGCCACCGCCGGTTGCTATAGTGGTGTCCCCCACCGAGTTTCAGTAACGGAACCCTCTCCTGTGATCGCGGCCAAGGGCTTCAAGCGGCTCGGTATCGGTGTTGCCGCCTTCGTCGCCGCCGGTATCGGTGCATTTGCGCTGGTGCCTCTGTTCATTCCTGCCGATCACGTGCGCGACGCGGTCAAGGCCGAGATCAAGGCGGTGACAGGCCTCGACCCGGTGCTGCGCGGCGACGCCGTGGTCTCGCTGTTTCCCTCGGCCGGCGTAACGCTGGGCGACGTCGTCCTGGGCAACGAGCGCGCCGAAGAGGCGGCGCTGACCGCCGAAGGCCTGACGGCGCGGTTGCGGCTGCTGCCGCTGCTGGTCGGACGCATCGAAATCGCCGACGTGCGGCTGGTGCGGCCGCGCATTGCCGTGACCTTCGACGCACAAGGGCGATCGAACTGGTCGGCGCTCATCGACACGCTCGGGCGCGCGCTCGGCCCCGATGCCAAGCGCAGCGACCACCTGCTGTCGTTCTCCGAGATCCGGGTCACGGATGGCACGATCTTCGTACACGACGAGCGGCATCGGATTTCCGAGACGCTCGCCGGCGTCGGCCTTTCGCTGGCATGGCCGTCGATCTCCCGCAGCTTTGGTGCGACCGGACGCTTTCTGTGGCGCAACGAGCCGGTCGACGTCGGCGTCACGGTGGCGGATTTGTTCGCCGCCCTCGCCGGCAGCCGCTCGGGCGTAAAAGTCCGCCTTAGCGGCGCGCCGCTCAAGTTCGCCTTCGACGGCCATTTCAGCCGCAACCCGACGCTCAAGGTGGAAGGCATTCTGGCGGCGGACGCGCCGTCGCTGCGTCAAGCGTTGCGCTGGGGCGGATTGCGGTCGCTGCCGGGCGCCGGGCTCGGCCGCTTCGCCGTGCGGGCCCAGACCATCGTGGTCGGCTCGACGGTGGCGATGACCCGCCTCAATCTCGAGCTCGACGGCAACAGCGCCGAGGGCGTGCTGACGCTCGGCAGCGACGGGCGGCCCATCCTGCAGGGCACGCTGGCGACGGAAGCGCTCGATCTCACGCCCTATGTCTCCACCCTGCGCGTGCTCACGCGGGACGAGCGCGAGTGGAGCGCGGGAAAGATCGGCCTCGAGGGGATCAGCGGATTCGATCTCGACTTCCGCCTGTCGGCCGCGAAAGTCGCGCTGCTCGGCGCCCGGCTCGGACGCACCGCCGTCGCGGCCAACCTGCGCGGCGGCAAGCTCATGCTGTCGATCGGGGAATCGCAGGCATTCGGCGGCCTGCTGAAGGGAACCGTGGGTCTCGCCAAGGTCGATTCCGGCATCGACCTGAAGGCGCAGCTGCAGTTCAGCGACGTCGACCTGGAGACGTGCCTCGGCGACTTGTTCGCCGTGCGGCGGCTGGAGGGCAAGGGCAACCTGGCGGTGGCGATCGAGGCCTCGGGTGCCAGCGTGCTGGCGATGGCGCGCAGCGTCAATGGTCAGGCCAGCCTGACGGCGGAGCAGGGCGCGCTGGCGGGCCTCAACCTGGAGCAGCTGCTGCGCCGGCTCGAGCGCCGGCCGCTGTCCGACACAAGGGATTTGCGCGGCGGCCGCACGCCGTTCGACAAGCTCAACGTGGCGCTCAAGATTCAGCAGGGCATCGCCACCGCCCAGGACATGCGCCTGGAAGGTTCGGCGGTGCGGCTGGCGCTCGCCGGCTCGGCGTCGATCCCCTCGCGCGACCTCGACCTCAAAGGTACGGCGACGCTGATCAATGCCAATGCCAGCGACGGCTTCGAGCTTCCGTTCGTGGTGCAGGGGCGATGGGAGGATCCGGTCATGCTCCCCGACGCCCAGATGCTGATCCGCCGCTCGGGCGCCGCCGCCCCGCTGCTCGATGCGGTCCGCGAGCGGCGCGGACGCGACGCCGTGCGCTCGGCGATCGAGAGCCTGACGCGCATCCCGCCGGCGGCTCCGGCGGGTGGCGCGCCGCCGGCCGCAGGCCAGGCACCACCAGCGGTCATTCCCACCTCCAAATAACCTCAAACGAGCGACGCGCTGGTTTGTCGGCCGCCGCCCTGCGGCCGCGCCGGTCCGCCCCCCCCGAAGGTATCTTGATACCTTCATCCATCTCGGTAGAGTGCGCAGCCGGATTTCAGGGAATACCCCGATGGTGCTCGACCGCCAGTCGCGGGACACTGCCTGCCGTCACACGTAGAGTTGTGACGTGACGGGTGACGGCAAGTTGCAGAGACCGGGCGGATGAGTGCACACGCATCCGCATATTGTCTGTTTGACATCGGCGGAACCGGCGGCGGACCGATGCCGCGCAGACACCAGGG
>DATFWC010000242.1:0-7411 GCA_035259885.1 Xanthobacteraceae bacterium | reverse complement strand
GGCCATCATGGATTGACGGCGCAAGGCGAAGCCGCTTGCTCCCACCTCTCGCCGCCTGCGGCAGGGCTATCGCATATGGCTTGCTGCTTGGAGGTGGCAACGCGCGCGCCGCTTGCGCCACCTCTCCCCGCTTGCGGGGAGAGGTCGATTTGCGAGCGGAGCCCTTGCGAAGCTCCAGCAACGGAGTGGGGGCGCGGAACATGCGCCTTGCGTGCGCGCGCGGTCACTCAGATGACGAAGGCGCGTGCCACAGCGTTCCCTCCCCCCTTGTGGGGGAGGGACAGGGAGGGGGTGTTACAAGCGTGGAAGAAGGACACGCGGGCGCAACGCGTCACAGCTTCAGCTTGGCCTTCGCCACCACGTCCGACCACCGCCTGGCCTCGTCGGCGAGCTCGCGGCCGAACGGCTCGCCCGGCGTTGCCGTGGTGTCGAAGCCGAGCGCGACCAGCTTGTCCTTCACCTCAGGCTCACCGGCGATTGCCAGCGCCGCCGCCTGGAAGCGGCCGGCCACCGGCTTGGGCGTGCTGGCCGGCATGAAGAAGCCGGTCCACACGTTGATGACGAATCCGGGATGACCGGCCTCGGCGACCGTCGGCACGTCTGGCAGCGCGGCGGCGCGCGCGGCGCTCGTCACCGCCAGGCCCTTGAGCTTGCCGGCCTTGACCAGCGCGATGGCCGGCGGCGTGGTGACGCTCGCCAGCTCGATCTGGCTCGCCATGGCGGCGGTGAGCGCTGGCGCGGCGCCCTGGTAGGGCACATGCTCCATCGCGATGCCAGCGAGCGAGCCGAAAAAATACTCGACCATGAGATGCGGCACCGAGCCGACGCCCGGCGTGCCGTACAACAGTTTTTTCGCGCGCGCCAAGGTCATGAGCTCGGGCAGCGAGCTTGCCGGCAGGTCAGGGGCCGCGGCCAGAATGACCGACTGCGGCGCAACGCTCAGCACCGGCAAGAGGTCGCGCGCGATGTCGAGGCCGGCGCCGGGATTCATCACCTGGTGCACGAGCATGGAGTTGGAGTTGACCAGCACCGTGTGGCCGTCGGCGTCGGCGCCCGCCACCTGGCGGGCCGCGATGCTGCCGCTGGCGCCGGGCCGGTTCTCCACCACCACGCTCTGGCCGAGCGCGGGGCTCAGCTTCTCGGCGAACAGCCGCGCCACGACATCTACGCCGCCGCCCGGCGGGAACCCGACCACCAGCCGGATCGGACGCGACGGATAGGTTTGCGCCGGCGCGGCTGCCGCGCCGGCGAGCGTCAGCACAAGCGCGAGCAGCGCTGGCAGGGTCGTGCCCGCCGGCCGGCGCGCTGCTGTACACGCTGTGCGGTGCTGGCTCAATGCAGGCTCGGGCCCTTGAGGAAGCGGTTGCGGTCGCCCGAGGCGATGCGCAGCTCGAATGTGCGGCCGTCGCGATAGACCAGGAGCGGCACCTCGACGCCGGCGTGGCCGAGCGACCAGATGCGGCGGAACAGGGCGGCGAGCCCGCGCACCTCCATGCCGCCGACCGCCAGCACCACGTCGCCGGTGCGCAGCTTGGCGCGCGCCGCCGGTCCGCCGCTGGCCAGCCCGACGACCACCACGCGGTCCTCGATCTCGCTGGCATAGAGGCCGAGCCACGGTCGCGGCGGCCGGTTGCGCCGTCCGTAGGTCATCAGGTCGTCGAGGATCGGCTTCAACAGGTCGATCGGCACCACCATGTTGAGATGCTCGGTGGTGCCGCCGCTGCCCGGCCGCTCGAGCTGCAGCGAGCCAATGCCGAGCAGGTCGCCGTTGCGCCCGATCAGCGCCGTGCCGCCCCAGTTGGGATGCGACGGCGCGGTAAAGATCGCCTCGTCCAGCACGTATTCCCAGTAGCCGGCGAACTCGTGGCGGTCGGCGACGCGCGCCGCCACCGAGCGCTGCAGGCCGCCGGCGCCGCCCACCACCACCCGGTCGCCAATCTGCGCCGCGCCCGACTCGCCGATCGGCAGCAGCGGCAGGTCGACGCGCGCCAGCGCCTGCACCAGGCCGAAACCGGTCTCCTGATCGTAGCCGAGCGCGTGCGCCGGCACCGTGCGGCCGTCGCTCAGGTGCAGCCAGATCGCATCCGCCTCGGTGATCAGGTAGCCGATGGTCAGCACGATGCCGTCGCGGATCAGCACGCCGTTGCCGGCCCGCTCGGTGCCGAGCGTTTCCGCCGTGAAGGCGTCGGAAGGAATCGTCGTGCGCAGCGCCACCATGGAGGCAAGCGCGGACGCCAGATCGAACTCGTAGTCCGCTGGCTTCGGCTGCAGCGCCGGCGCTACGTGCCAATCACTCAAGGATGCCATAAGCGTCTCTCGTCGCGGCCGGTGCGGCCGGTCACGTCGTCACTCCCGGCGGCATTGTAAGGAAGGCGTGCAAAGTGTGCCAGTAAAGGTGCCGGTTCTTGGCCCAGCCGACCGAGTGGGCGACGCCCGGCAGGATGACGAACTGGCGGTCGCCGTTGGGAAGCTTGGCGTAGAACTCCTGCAGGTCGGTCACCGTGGCGATGCCGTCGTGCTCGCCGCGGATGAGCAGCACCGGCGACTTCACCTGCTCGGGATGCACCAGCGGCAGGTTCGCCGTCATGTCGAGATAGGTGCCGGTCGGGATCTGATCGCCGAATTTCAGCTCCGCGTCGGCGACCGCGTCGGCGACCGCCGGGTCGTAGCCGCTGGCGTGGCCGTCGCGCGTGAAGATCGAGCGGATCATTTCGCGGTCGCGCAGGCGCCGATTGTGGGTGCGGTAGTATTCGAGGCGCTCGGCGCGCTGGCGTAGCGTCGGCGCGCCCGTCCCCTTGTAAGTGAAGGCCACCAGCACCAGGCGATCGACGCGCTCCGGCCGCGCCATGGCGAAGGCGCCGGCCCTGATCGCGCCCGACGAGCTGCCGCACATATGGAATTTCTGCTGCCCGGTCTCGCGCACCACCACCTCGGTGCCGGCCTTCAGATCCTCGACGCTGCTGGCGATGTCGGAATTGTTGCCTGATGAGCCCGACCGCCCGTAGCCGTCGTGGTCCATGGTCCACACGTCGAAGCCGTAGCGGGCGAACACGTTCATCAGCGAATAATCGCCGCGGCCCGGCACGTCGAGGTCGTAGCTGGAGCGCGCCGAGTTGGACGATCCGTGCACGAGGAACAGCACCGGTCGCGGCGCCTCGCCGGCCTTCGGCGCGCCCAACCGCTTGCGCCACATGTTGAGCGGCACGTCGCCCTTCTTGGCGGTGTACTCCTGGCTCCAGATCTCGGCGCCCGCTTGCGCCGCCGCCGGTGCGGCGCCGCTGGTCGCGGCGGCCGGCGCCGCGCCGGTCTGCGCGCGCGCCAGGGTGGACATCAGCCCGGCGCCAAGCACTCCCATGCCGGCGCCCGCGATCACGCTGCGGCGTGCAATCGGCTGTTGCGTGGTCATGATCGACACCTCCGTTTTGCCTGCCATCCTGAGCGGCGCCCGCAAGGCGTGCGGCGCCACGGCTCGAAACCAGTGTCGATCCTAGCAGATCGCGCCGCCCGTCAAGGCAATAACTTGCCCTCGGCGAAAAGCCGGTCCACCACGTTGATTCCGCCGCGCCATTGTGTGCTAAAGGCAGGAGCCGGCCGGCCCGCCGGGGCCGCGCGGATCGGCATGCGAGGGAGGTTCGCTTGGGTAAGCCGCTCAGTCTCAAGGCATCGGACAGTTTTCTTCTCGGCGCCTATCGCGCCGACCCGGCCGGCGCGCCGGTCGGCGGGATCGTCATGATCCAGGAGATTTTCGGGGTCAATCATCACATCCGAAGCGTGTGCGACCGCTTCGCCGCCGAAGGCTATGCGGCGGTCGCGCCCGCCCTGTTCGACCGCCAGGTCAAGGATTTCCAGTCGGGCTATTCGCCCGAGGAGATTGAGAAGGCGCGCAAGTTTGTCGCCAACCCGGACTGGAACGCGATGCTGCGTGACACCGCCGCGGCGATTGACGAGCTCAAGGGCGTGGGGCCGGTGTCGATCGTCGGCTTCTGCATGGGCGGCACGATCGCGTTCCTCTCCGCCTGCCGGCTCGATGGGCTCGCCGCCGCCGTGTGCTACTACGGCGGCCGCATCGTTGCCTTCGCCGACGAGAAGCCGCGCTGCCCGACGCAGATGCATTTCGGCGACAAGGATCAGAGCATTCCGCTGAGTGACGTCGACATCATCAAGCAGAAGCGCCCCGACTGCGACATCCACGTCTACAAGGACGCCGGCCACGGCTTCCACTGCGACGAGCGCGGCAGCTTTCACGAGCCGAGCTCGAAGCTGGCGTGGGAGCGCACGCTCGCCTGGCTCAAGCAGGCGCGGAAGGCCTGACCCGCCTTGGCCGCGGCTTCGGCGGCCGCGGCTTCGGCGGCCAGGCCGGCCGTTGGCGCCGGCGCAAGCGGGCTGCCGGCGTCGCCCGCAGGGCTGAAGTTGGATCAACCTTACCGCGATTTAATTAACCATATTCGCGGCCTGATTTTATGCCGGCCGGGCGGGAAATGACCGCCTGGTCGGGCTCCCGACGGCGGCCTCTACGGCATTTGCCGATCTCGCACCGCCTGCCCACATCTGATACTGCTCGCAAGCCGCTGCGGTCGGGTCTCAGGCGATCCGGCCGGGGGGCCAAGAAGTTGCCCAGAGGTGAGGGATGCTGAACGTCGTGCGCGCCAGCGCGCGGATCATCAAAGAGAGGATCGGCTGGAATCGCGTCAGCTTCCTCCTCAGCCTCGCCATCATCGTGGTCGCCGCGGTGGTGCTCTACCGCATGCTGCACGACATCGAGGTCGACGAGGTGCTCGAGGCGCTGCGCGCGACCGAGCCGCGCCAGATCCTGTTCGCCAGCCTGTTCGTCGCCGCCGCCTATTTCACGCTCACGTTCTATGACCTGTTCGCGCTGCGCACGATCGGCCGCTGCGACGTGCCCTACTGCGTGGCTGCGCTCGCTGGCTTCACCAGCTATTCGGTCGGCCACAACATCGGCGCCTCGGTGTTCACCGGCGGCGCCGTGCGCTACCGCATCTATTCGCAACGCGGGCTCACGGCGGTCGAAGTGGCGAAAATCTGCTTCGTCGCCGGGCTGACGTTCTGGCTCGGCAATGCCGCCGTGCTCGGCCTCGGCATTGCCTTCGTGCCGCAGGCGGCGAGCGCGATCGATCAGCTCCCGGCCTGGCTCAACCGTATCGCCGCCGTCGGCATCCTGGGCGTGCTCTGCGCCTACGTGGCGTGGGTGTGGCGGGCGCCGCGCCAGATCGGCCGCAGCACCTGGCAGGTCATGCTGCCGAACGGTCCGCTGACGCTCTTGCAGATCATCATCGGCATCGTCGACCTCGGTTTCTGTGCGCTCGCCATGTACATGCTGATGCCGGACGAGCCGCATATCAGCTTCGCCACGCTGGCCATCATCTTCGTCACGGCGACGCTGCTCGGCTTTGCCAGCCATGCGCCCGGCGGCATCGGCGTGTTCGATGCCGCCATGCTGATCGCGCTGTGGCAATTCGATCGCGAGGACGTGCTCGCCGGCCTGCTGCTGTTCCGGCTGATCTATTACATCCTGCCGTTCGCGCTCACGCTGCTGATCCTCGGGGTGCGCGAGTTCGTGGTCAATGTTCCTGGCGCGTCGGCGTTAAAGTCGCTCCCGCCGCCCGAACCTGCCCCCGCCCCACCGGTGGCGCCGGCCGCCCCGGTCGCCCCGGCCGCGCCCGCGGCATCGGCCGAGCCACCGCCCGCGCTCGGCCCGGACCGCGGCGCGCGCTCCGCCGCCGCGGCGCCCGGCCGCCCCGGCGAGGGCAAGCGCTCCGCCGGCTGAGCGCTGGCCCACCCCACTGGTTAATCTGCATTTACGCCGTATTCATCACTGGCCTCTACGGTTTTCCGGCAGGCCGGCGGGGGCCGGCGCGGCCCCTGAAAAGGCCGCGCCGGGGGTGCCGGTCCTGCAGGGGACGCGTGGGGACCGTGACAGCTGCCGCCGACCACAAGGCCACCATGGCCTTCGCCCATCTTGCGCTCGGCAGGATGCGGTCGCTGCGCGCGCCGTGCGATCCGCGCACCTATGCGGCGTGGTTCACCTACGCGACCCGTTGCAGCCCGTCGCACAACGCGCTCGTCAACCAGACGATCGCGCGCCAGGGCGGCATCGCGGCCGCCGAGATCGAGACCATCTACGGCTACGCGCCGGCCGACCTGATTGCCGACAATGTCCAGCGCACGACGGCCGGCGTGATCGACGAGCTCGCCCAGGCCATGTCCACGATCGACGCGGCGGCCGGTACCGTCGCCAGCTATCGCGAGGATCTCAAGCGCCTGGTGCGCGAGCTCGAGGGCGTGCAAGACCGCGAGCGTCTCGGCGCCATCGTCGACGGCCTCCTCCAGGCCACGCGCAGCATGGAGGCGACCAACGAGGTCTTCACCGCCTCGCTGAATGCGTCGCGGCAGGAATTCGGCGAGGCGCGCGAGAAAGTCGAGACGCTGCGCATCGACAGCCTCACCGACACGCTGACCCAGCTCGCCAACCGCGCCTGCTTCGAGCGCGAGCTCGAGCGCTGCATCGCGGCCTCCGGCTCGTCCAACGACGGCCTGTGCCTGCTCCTGATGGACATCGACCGTCTTGGCAAGATCAACAACACGTTCGGCCACATGGCCGGCGACCAGGTGCTGCGCGTGGTGTCGCACTCGCTCAAGCAACACGTCCAGCAGAACGACGTCGCGGCGCGCATTGGCGGCGAGGAGTTCGCCGTGCTGCTGCCGAAAATCCCGCTGCGCTCGGCCCTCACGGTGGGCGATCACATCCGCTGCCGCGTGATGGCGATGCAGTTCATCAAGCGCTCGACGGGCGAGAGCATGGGGCGCGTGACGCTGTCGGGCGGCATCGCCTGCTACCGCCGTGGCGAAACCTCCTGGGAACTGATGCGACGCGCCGATCACTGCCTCACGGCGGCCAAGCGCCACGGCCGCAACCGCGTGATCTGTGACGATGACGCGCTGGTTGCGGCGTGATCGACGTGGCTGGCGGCAGCCGGCTGGCCGACCATGTATTCGCTGTAACCCTCGCACACGTCGGCCAATACAGCCGAGATCTCGTCCTTGGTATTATCCGCCGGCTCGACCAGCGGCAGCCGGACCCTGGATGACATCACACCGAGCAGGCTGAGCGCGTATTTGACCGGCGTCGGGTTGGCTTCGCGGAACAGGACCGCGGTCAATCGCGCCACAACGCCGGCCAGCCGCTGCGCTGTCGCCAACTGATCCTGCCGGCAGGCAAGATACATGCTGCGACACAGGCCCGGTGCAACGTTGGACGTCACTGAAATGCAACCGTTGCCGCCCTGGGCGACGAAGGCGAGCGCCGACGCATCGTCGCCCGACAGCAGCCGGAAGCCGGCTCCCACGAGTGGCCGCAGCCGCAGCGGCCGCGTGACATCGCCCGTCGCATCCT
>DATFWC010000241.1:0-4121 GCA_035259885.1 Xanthobacteraceae bacterium | reverse complement strand
TGACCAGGATCGCGCTCTGATTGGACGGCGTTGTCAGGATCTGGTGGGCGAAAATGCCGCCGTCGGGCTTGGCCGGCTGGTTCACCAGGTCGCCGACGGTGCCGTCCTGGGTGATCCGGTGCACCGTCACGGCGCTCGGATGGTTGAACGCCGTCAGCAAAAAATTGCCGCTGCGATCGACGCTGACATGGATCGGCCGCGACGGCAGTGCTTGCGGCTCACCATGCGGCTGCAACGCCCCGGATGCCGGATCGATGCGGAACGCGCTGGCGAGATGCTTGTCGCCCGGAATCAAACCGGGACCGCCGTTGCTCGACACGACGTAAAGATATTGCTTCGACGGGTGCGGCCACACGTACTGCACGTTGGCCGGCAGGGTCACGGCGCCGCGCGCGGTCAGGGCGGCGCCCGCGACGTCGATGTCATGCCAGCTGAGTTCGGGCCCGATGCTCGCGTAATACACGGTCTTTCCCTTGGCCTGTCCCCAAGAGGATGCCGGACCTGCGACCGAGGCGGCAAGCAGGGTGGTGAACGTCCGACGGGTCATCATCGTGTTGTCCTCCCATTGACCGGTGCCGGGCGACCAATCGACAATCGGCCGTGACGTTCGCGCGGTCGCCATGACGCGGACCATTCCGCCATGGCCGCCTGGCGTGGAAGGCGGCCGGCGCAGGGTGCCGTGCAGGGCGGCAGGCTACCATTCCCTTCGTGGCAACGGGAGATTGTGACGCATGAACATCGGCTTCATCGGCCTTGGCCAGATGGGCTTCCATATGGCCCGCCGCCTCATCGAGGCCGGCCACCGGCTGATCGTCTACGACACGCGGCCTGAGGCCATGGAGCGCCTCGCCGCGCGCGGCGCCGGCGCGGCCGCCTCGCCGCGCGAGGTCGCCGACCAGGTCGAAACCGTGCTGGCAAGCCTGCCCACGCCCGACGTGGTGCTCGCCGTGGCGGCCGGAGCAGACGGCGTTGCCGAGGGCACGCGCGTGCGCCGCTTCATCGACCTGTCGACCACCGGCGCCGTCATGGCGGCGCGCATCTTCGCCGACCTGCAGGCCAGGAACATCGTCCAGATCGACAGCCCGGTCAGCGGCGGCGTGTCTGGCGCCGAGAAGGGAACGCTCGCCGTGATGGCGTCGGGACCGCGCGCCGACGTCGACGCGGCGGAGCCGATCCTGAAAGTGTTCGGCAAAGTGTTCTTTATCGGCGAGCGGCCGGGCGCCGGGCAGACCATGAAGCTCGCCAACAATGTCCTGTCGGCGACCGCCATGGCGGCGACCTCCGAGGCGATCGTGATGGGCGTCAAGGCCGGGCTCGATCCACGCGTGATGATCGACGTCATCAATGCCGGCACCGGGCGCAACACGGCGACCGAGACCAAATTCCCGCGCAACATCATTCCGCGCAGCTTCAATCTCGGCTTCACCAACGGGCTGATGATGAAGGACGTGAACCTGTGCCTGGCCGAGGCCAAGGCGCTGGGTGCGCCGATGGAAGTCATCGCCGCGGTCGCGCGGCTCCTGCAGCAGGCTTGCGACGAGATCGGGCCCGAGGCCGATCTCACCACCATCGTGCAGCCGGTCGAGCGCCGCGCCGGCGTGGAGGTGGGGAAGCAGGACAAGTCGTGATTTTTTCAACCTCGTCCCCGCCAAGGCGGGGAGCCATGACCACCGTTCCCGCAGATGTCGCGACACGGGTGATCAAGGGTTCCCGCATACGCGGGAACGACGCGCTGACCAACGGAGCGGTGATGCCATGAGCGACGATACGTACGAAATCTATGCCATCCGCTACGGCCATCACGACCGCCGCTCGCCGGAAAATTTTCTCGGCGGCGACCCGCACGACGTGCTGCAGCCGCTCGACTTCTACGTCTGGGCCATCGTCGGCGCGCGAACCTATGTGGTCGACACCGGCTTCGACGCCGCCATGGCGGCGCGACGCAAGCGCGCCCTGATCAAGCCGGTGGGCGACGGGCTCAAGGCGATCGCGATCGCGCCGGACGCCGTCGAGGACATCATCGTCACCCATCTGCATTACGACCACACCGGCAACTACGATCTGTTTCCGCGCGCACGCTATCACCTGCAGGACTGCGAGATGGCCTATGCCACCGGCCGCTGCATGTGCCATGCCGCGCTGCGCCTGCCGTTCGAGGCCGACGACGTCGTCGCCATGGTGCGAAAAGTGTTTAGCGGCCGCGTCACCTTCCACGACGGCGACGACGAACTGGCGCCCGGCATCACCCTGCACAAGATCGGCGGCCACTCGCGCGGGCTGCAGAGCGTCCGCGTCAAAACACGCCGCGGTTACGTGGTTCTCGCCTCGGATGCGACCCACCTGTACCAGCACATCGACGAAGGCCGCGTGTTTCCCATCGTCTACAATGTCGGCGACGTCCTTGACGGTTATGCGACAATTAAGCGCTTGGCGACCTCGCGCGACCACATCGTGCCCGGGCATGATCCGAAAGTCCTGCAGCACTATCCGCCGGCGGGCGCCGGCCTGGACGGCTGGGTGGTCAGGCTCGACGCTGATCCGGCTTCGGGCTGAGGCAGGCCTGCCACATTTACGGCGAGGTCGAGGAAACGGA
Source organism: Xanthobacteraceae bacterium (assembly GCA_035259885.1). Classification (GTDB taxonomy): domain Bacteria; phylum Pseudomonadota; class Alphaproteobacteria; order Rhizobiales; family Xanthobacteraceae; genus DATFWC01. Next base: position 1,528 of record DATFWC010000241.1, on the reverse strand, counting down.
ACGAAAGCCCGGGCCGCACGTTGGTTTTGCGACGTCTGCACATGCGGCGGACCTGGGCTGGGCTGAGCGACCCCGGCGGCTCGCCGGGGTCGTTTCGTCGCGCGGATGGGCACCGGCGCCGTTTGCGCGGGCGGAACGATTGCGGCGGTTTCGCATTGTTGATGCCGACAACCGACGTTGTCCTTCGTGGTGGGGATCAACGACATTGTGAAGAGCGAGGCGCTGGCGAGGTGTCGTCCATGGCCTTAAATCAGCCGCTGATTACGCGCGTGGCGGATGGGGAGAAGCCGGCCTTGCCACAAACGACGTCTGTTTCGCGACCGTCATCGGATGCGATGCGGCCAGCACCCGCTGCCGATATCGCGCTGTCAAAGTCGGCAAGCCGACCGACATCTCGGTTGGACGAGCGGCGCCGCATCTGGCTTGACGCCTACGATGGCGTGCGCCGCGAGACCGAGCGGCGTGCCGCGCCGCTGGCGCCCGAGGATCAGGTTATCCAATCGATGCCCGACGCCAGCCCGACCAAATGGCATCGTGCGCATACCACATGGTTTTTCGAGCAATTTCTGCTGGCGCCGAAACTCGCCGGTTATCGTCCGCACGACGAGCGGTTCGCGTTCCTGTTCAATTCCTATTACGTGGCCGCCGGACCGCGGCACGAGCGGCCGAAGCGTGGCCTGATCACGCGGCCGACTGTTGAGGAGGTCGCCGCCTATCGCGCCCACGTGGACGCCGCGCTGGCGCGGCTGCTGGTGGCCGCATCGGCGGCGGCACTCGACGAGATCGAGCCGCTGCTCGAACTCGGGCTCAATCACGAGCAGCAGCATCAGGAGCTGATCCTCACCGACATCCTGCATGCCTTCGCGCAGAATCCTTGCGCCCCTGCCTACGATGCGCGGTGGACCTGGCCGGCGCCGCAAGCCAATGCCGATGGCTTCGTCACGCTCGACGGCGGAGTCCATCGCATCGGCCATGGCGGCGACGGTTTCATGTTCGACAACGAAGGTCCGGCGCACGACGTGCTGCTGCAGCCGGTTCGGCTTGCCACCAATCTCGTGACCAACGCCGAATGGCTCGAGTTCATGGCCGACGGCGGCTACGCCAATGCGATGCTGTGGCTGTCCGACGGCTGGAACACGCTGCAGGCCGAGGGATGGACTGCGCCCGGCTACTGGCAGCAGCGCGACGGCGTGTGGTTTGCCATGACCCTCGGCGGCTTGCGGCCGGTCGATCCGGCAGCGCCGGTCTGTCATGTCAGCTACTACGAGGCCGATGCCTTTGCCCGCTGGGCCGGAAAGCACCTGCCGACCGAGGCGGAGTGGGAGGTCGCGGCGCGCACCGCCCGGCTCGGCGATGCGTTCGGCCTGGTGTGGCAGTGGACGCGCAGCCCCTATGCGCCCTACCCCGGATACCGGGCCAGCGTCGATGCGCTCGGCGAGTACAACGGGAAATTCATGGTCAACCAGATGGTGCTGCGCGGCAGCTCGCTCGCCACGCCCGCCGGCCACGCGCGCGCCACTTACCGCAA
>DATFWC010000240.1:0-16508 GCA_035259885.1 Xanthobacteraceae bacterium | reverse complement strand
GTCCACCGGCTCAACGCATAGAGGGTGCGGGCCGAGAAGCGCTCCGATGCCGGATCGCATCGGTCCGCGGTCGGCGTCGTGATCGGCATCACCGGCAGAACAAACACGCCGCCGTCGGCCAGCACCGCCGCGTCGAACTGGCCCACCAGATGGTCACGCGCCGCCGCGCTCGCGGCCAGCATCTCGTCGGAAATGTCGAGACCCTTCGCCAGCCGCCGTCGCAGCGCAGGCGCCAGGGCCGCGTCGTCGACGCGGGAGCGATGCTGGCGGACGCTCTCGCCCTGCATGACGATCAGCGCATGGTGGTCGACCGCCTCCAGCACGGGCATCAGCGCCGGACGTCGCTCGATCGCGATGCCGACGGATTCGATGACTGCCACGGCACCGGCGAGACAGCGCCGGATCGGCGGATCGCATTCCGCCACGATGTCGTCCGCCACCACGGCGCGCCGAGGAGCTTCGGCGGCGCTCGGCGATTCCATGAACGGCTGTAGCAGCAGGAGGTCCTCGGCGCTGCGGGCGAGGAGCCCGACGGTATCGAGCGTCGGCGCCAGTGGCATCGCGCCCCGCGTCGAAACGAGGCCATACGACGGTTTTAAGGCTGTCACGCCGCAGGCATGCGCGGGAATCCGCAGCGAGCCCCCGGTGTCGGATCCAAGCGCCGCGACGACGGCGCCGCTCGCCACCGCCGCCGCCGACCCGGACGATGAGCCCCCGGACACGAAGGCGAGATTCCACGGATTGCGCACGCGACCGCGCGTTGCATTGAAGCCCGATGGCTCGTAGGCGAGTTCCGTCATGTGGGTGAATCCGACCAGGTCCGCATCCGCGGCCGAGAGGCGGGCGATCGGATCGCAAAAGCCTTCGATGGCGAACGCAACACCGGTATCGAAGCCGCAGCCTGGCTCTCGCGTCGGCGTGCGAAACATGTCCTTGGCAGCATAGGGCAGGCCGTTCAGGGGACCGACCATGCCGGACGGCGCCGGCGGCACGATATCGACGAAGGCGTTGAGCGCCGGACCGAGCGCCGCGGCGTGCGCGCGCGCGTCCTCCCGTCGGCGACGCTGCGCGTCGGGATCGAACTCGCTCCAATCGCGGATACGGTTCATCGCGCGGGGGCGCCACGACGCCGCGATGCGGCGGCGCCCGTTGTAGATGGTTGCATCATCACAGCCGGGCAAATTATGATGAAAAGCGGGTGCGCGCACCATAATCTGGGGGAGAAGTGCTCTCATGAAATCAATACACAGTCTGGTGCTCGCTTGTGTTGCGGCATTCAGCGCTGCGCCGCTCAGCGCCGCAGACGCGCTGGCGCAGGCCGATTTGCGCGCGCCCTTGCCGCAGCCGCTTACCATCAAGCAAGGCATGCTCAACGTGCCAGCACTGTCGCCGCTCTGGCTGCTGCCGCAGGAGGCGGCCAAGTACAATATCCAGATCGAGACGGTGATGTTTCAGCGCTTCGCGGACGCGCGCACGGCGCTCGTCTCCGGCGACATCCACCTGACAGCCTTCGGCCCGCAGGATATCTCGCTCGCCCTCGGCCAGGGCGCTAAGACGCTGGTGGGCGTGGCGGGCGTCGGATCGGGCAACGACTGCCTCGTGGTGCGCAAAGGCGAGGACATCAAGGACTGGAACGAGGTCGCCGACAAGCGCATCGGCATCGGTGCCGGCTCGATCTCGTGGCTGAAGTTCGCCGCTTCGGTCCAGGAAAACGGGCTGCAATACAACAAGCTGAAGATCATCAACATCGTCGGCGGAGGCGCCAACTATCTCAAGGCCCTCCAGGGCAAGGAAATCGACATGGCCGTGGTGTGGCAGCCGTTCTGCGCCCAGGCGATCGTCGAGGGGTTCGGCGTCTACCCGACGCTTGACCACAACCGGTCGAAGACGGTCGGCGGCCTGATCTCGGTGCTGGCGGTGAACCGGCCCCTCATGGAGAAGAACCGCGACGCGGTGCAGCGCCTGGTGGTGTCCTATCTCGACGTGCTCGATCTCGCCCGCCAGGACAGCGCGCGCTGGGCGCGGATTTACGCAGAAAAGGCCGGTCTGCCCGAGAACATCGCGGCCGAGTCGATCCGCACGACCCAGCTCGATGCGACGCTGCCGCTCGAGTCGATCAAGCGCATCAGCAAGTTCCTCTCCGACAACGGCGTCATCACGCGCGACGTGACGGGCGAGATCGGCGAGCATTACACCTACGATTTCCTCGCCAAGGCCACCGGCCGGACGCCGGAGCAACTCGGCCTCAATCGGTAGCCCATGTGAGTCGGCGGCTTCCAGCGCCCTGGTTCGTCATCCTGCCGGTCGTGCTGGTGGCGCTGTGGCACTTCGCGGTGGATCGGCGCTGGGTGGCGGCCGGCATCATCCCGTCCCCGGCGCAAGTCCTGCAATCCTGGTACATCTGGATCTTCGGCAGCAGCAAGGCGATGCTCTCGCCTTACTCCGGCACCTGGGTTGACAACGTCATCTATTCGACGCGGCGTGTGCTGCAGGGGTTCGGGCTTGCCGCACTGGTGGCGATTCCGCTCGGGCTGATCATCGGCTGGAGCCGCCTCGCGGCGCGGCTGATCGATCCGACCGTCCAGCTTCTGCGGCCCGTCCCGATCACCGCGTGGCTGCCCTTCGCCATCGCGGTGTTCGGCATCTATGACGCCAGCGCGCTGTTTCTCATCGGCCTCGGCGCGTTCTACCCGATCGTGGTCAACACGACGCACGGGGTGCGCGACACCAACCTGCTGCTGCTTCGCGCCGCGCGCATGCTCGGCGCCGACACCGTCACCATCCTCGCCAAGGTCGTCTTTCCCTCGGCGCTGCCGTCGATCTTCACCGGCCTGCGCCTCGGCATCGGCGTCGCCTGGACCGCCGTGATCGTCGCCGAGATGATCGCGGTGAAGTCCGGCCTGGGCTACGTGCTGTGGGACGCCTACTACGTCGGCCGGATGGACATCTGCGTGGCGACCATGTTCTCGGTCGGGCTGCTCGGCTTCCTGTCCGACCGGGTCATCGTCTGGGCCGGGCGCCTCGTGCTGCGCTGGCGCACGCTCGAGGCGCACGCATGATCGAGATCGAGGGGTTGTGGAAGGAGTTCGCCAAGGGCGAGCGGCGTGTCCTCGCCCTTCAGGATATCAGCCTCAGCGTTGCCGAGCGCGAGTTCGTCGCCATTCTGGGTCCCTCCGGCTGCGGCAAGTCCACGCTCCTCAACATGGTCGCCGGATTCGACCACCCGACGCGCGGCACTGTGCGTGTGGCGGGCGAGGAGATCGCCGCCCCGTCACCGCGCCGCGCCGTCGTGTTCCAGGAGCCGGCGCTGTTTCCGTGGCTGTCGGTCATGGAAAACGTGGTGTTCGGCCCCAAGACGCAGAGGCAGCCGGCGGTCGACTACCGCCCCCGCGCGGCGCAGATCATCGAGCAGGTGGGATTGCGCGGGTTCGAGACCAGCTATCCGGCGGAGCTATCCGGCGGCATGCGCCAGCGCGTGGGCATCGCGCGGGTGCTCATCATGCAGCCACAGGTCCTGCTGATGGACGAGCCGTTCGGCAGCCTCGATGCGCAGACCCGTATGCTGATGCAGGAGCTCTTGCTCCGGGTGTGGGAGCGGCACCACCAGACCGTGTTGTTCATCACCCACGACATCGAGGAGGCGCTGCTGCTCGCCGACCGCGTCTGCGTCATGACGGCGCGGCCGGGGCGGATCAAGAAGAGCATCGACGTGGGCATTCCGCGGCCGCGCGCCATCGAGATCACGACGTCGCCGGAGTTCAATGCGCTGCGCGGCGAGGTGCTCGCCCTCATCCGCGAGGAAAGCGAGCATGCGGCGCTGGCGTTGGCGTCCCATTGATTCCGAGTGGCCGTTCCGCCCTAATCGAGCGGTTCGACCTTTATGATTGCAGCGCCAAGATTGTTGCCGATCCACACCGTCACCGGCGTTTTCCGATCATCGACGAACACGCGGCGAATGTTGGCGTAACGCGGCAGGAGATAATTCGTCCATTCGCCGCTGCGGGGATCGAGCCGGCCAACCCGGTCGGAGAACGTATTGGCCTCCCAGGCCTCGCCGTTGCGGTCGGCGACAGCGTCGTAGGGCGCTTCCCACGCGAGCGGCTTTTTCCATTCGGTGATCGTCTCGGTCGTGGGATCGAACATGCCGACACCGTTGCCGCCGTACTCGGCAAACCAGAGCCGGTTCTGGGAATCGACACGCCCGCGGCGCGCCCGCGCGTTCGGCGTCGGTGTCGGATAGAACGCGAGCTTGCCGGTCCTGGCGTCGATCTTGCCGATGCCGCCAGACGGGAATTCGAGAATGTAGGCGTTGTTCTGCTGATCGGCGTAGATCCCGTAGATGCCGATCGGCCGATCGTTGGTCGGGTTGCGGAAGGTCCCGAGGTTCTCATACTGGCCGGTTTCGAGGTCGAGCCGCATGACCTGCGAGCGGTCCGTGTTCTTGACCCACGCCTTGCCATCGGCCTTCGTCCCGGCCACCGAGAAGTGCGACTGTTGCGTGGCGTCTGTCTGCCACTCATTGGGCACCGGAAAAATCCGGAAGGTTTCGCTGGTCCGATCGAACCGCGCCATGCCTGTCTGATACATCAGCGCGATCCAGATCTGGCCGTCCTCGTCGATTTCGAGATCGAGGGTTCCTTTGGGGTGATTTGGCTTTTGCACCGGGATCGGGAAATCCGTCACCTTCCCGGTCTCGGGGTCGAGCTTGGACAGGAACTGCTCGCCGAAATGCGAGTACCAGACCACGCCGTCGCGATCGACAATGACGTCGTGGGGCTGAATCTCCTTCCGCGGAAGATCGTACTCCGTGATGATGACTCGCGTCGCGCGTCCGCTCGGGCGCGGCGAGACTTTCAGATCGAAGCCATGCGTGGACTGGCTGCTGAGATTGACGCTCGCGAGATATTCGGCGAGCCGCTGTGCGATGGCGGGGTTTACGGCCGGCCGCCGGTGCTCGCCGACCAGCCGCTGCGGTTGCATGTCGGAGGCGCCCGGATAGTAGCCGCCCATTCGCTCGAACACTTTTAGGAAATCAGCCGCGGTATGTTTGGATTCGAATATCCTGCGCAGGGAGTGGCAGTCCGCACAGTTGAGCATTGCCCTTTTCAGGTCGTCGGGCCCCGGCACGCTCGTCATCCATTCGGAGTTGGTCAGTTGATCGGTAGTGACTGGTGCCGGCCTCAGTCGAAGATCGACCTTCGTCGTCTTGCCGGGTGCGAGGTCGACGGCGCCTGAACCCTCCAGAGCGTAGGCGGCGGCCCTGATCGTCAGTTCGTAACGGCCCGACCCCAATCGATCCGCCGGGAAGGCGTAATCGCCCTTTGCATCGCTTGCGACCGTGACGGTGATGGTTGCCCCCGGCTTCTTGGCGCTGACCAGGACCCCCTCCATGGGGCCCTCGCGATCGGACGTGATCTTGCCAGTGAGCGCGGGCGGGGCGGGCGGCGCTGGCGGCACCGCTTGCGCCGCCGCCGGCCAAGGGGACGTGAGTAGCCACGCCGCCACAGCGGCCGCCGTGGCACGCAACGCGATGAACGGTTTCGGCATTGGAAGGCTCCCGACAGGGAATCCGATCGGTGGCGCGGGCGCGCCACCGGGCATGAAAAGGATAGCATACGGGACAGGGTCTGGGGCCGTGCGTTTGCGCGGGCAATCCGGCTCTCCGCAGGCCCTCCAGATAGAGCTTAGGCTAGCGACGTCCGGCTTGCGCTGCAGCAACTCGCCCGCCGCGAGGTGCGCTTGCGGCAGGGCGACAAAGTCGAGACAACGGGCATCTTCGCAAGCTGGATGCCGCGCGCGCGTCCGGTTGAACGCGACACAAAACAGGGCCGGCCAGATAAATGCCGGCCGCCTGCGGTCGCATTGTTGCGAAGCATGATTGGGTCCAAGAGCCGGGCGGCGACACGCTACCTCCACCGCCCGGCCCCATGTACACCGCCCCCTGTCGAGTGAGCGGTATTTGTATATGGGAAGATGACTGCGGCGATAGAACGGCAGCGGTCCGGCCACTGCGTTCAACACGATCTGGTTGTGCAGCGTATGAGTCGGTATCAGCGCGGGTATTTTCCGGCCAATGGGGCCGGCCGTACCCCATTTTAGGGCCACGGCGACCAGTCCTGCGACCAGCCACTGCCGCCTGACCCACTCAAAATCAGCTGTGGGACAAGTCCGCTCATGGCATGGGCGGACGTCGCTCGAGCGGCCGGCCCGTGTGGGTTTTGGGCAAATTGCGGTCGCGAAGACTGCCCGCGTAAACTAGGCCATGGGTTTATAGGCGAGACGTGGCGGGCCTGACGCCCTCTCATGATCTGCGGCCGAGGACGCACAACCCCAACAACGAAGGAGCCGATACATGGCCGAGCAATGGAAGTATCAAGTTCGGGTATATCTGAACGATGAGATGTCGGAGACGGCCCGACGCGACGATCGTGCCGAGGCCATCAAACCCCTCATGCAGGTCCTGGCAAAGCATCGCGCGACGATGAAGTGTCAGTTCGATGCCTTCGCGGACTACGTCCTCGAGGCTGAAAAGAACGGCACTGAAGCCTATCCGCTTTACGAATGGACGAAGGAGACGATCGAAGATCCCGAGAAGAAGCAAAAGCACTTGCGTGCCTTTGCCATCCGCGTCGAAGATGAAGTGATCTACGACAAGGACATAGCGGATGCGCTCGAAGCCGAGTTGCAGCCGCTGATGAGAGACGGATTGATCACGCGGATTTCCAAGCAGGACAACAATCCTGCCAACAACATTCCGCTGCCGGCCAGGTTTCGCAAGACGTGATCGATGAAAGCGGGTGAACGAGCCTGCGCCCCCGCCGCACATTCAGTCAAAGCGCGTCATGCTTGTTTCGGCACGGCAAGTTTGCCGAGTAGAGAAGTGAGACTGCTCGTCCGATCAAGCGCCCAGAGCGACTTCAGGTTTGCGTCGGTCTGCTCCTTTGGCCAGCGCTTGCCTATGTTGCCGCGGAACTTCCGCTCCACCTCGCTTCGGTTCATCGGTCTCGCAGCGAAGCCCGGCGCGTGGTCGACCTCGCGCGTGATCCGCTGCCCGTCCGAGAGAATCGCTGTCACACGCGTTGGGACTGCTCCACCGGCGCGGGCCGTGAGGGCGGGGTCTTCGCTCACCTTGATCTTCTGCATGAAGGCGAGAACGGCAGGGTCGCGGAACTTCTGCTGTGAGAAGCTTTCGCTGGTGATGTCGCCGTCGAACATCGCCCGTGCCGTGATGTAGGGAAGACTGTGATCGGCCGTCTCTCTGGTTTTGGGGTCCCATTTCTCAGGCTCGCTCCCGGTGCGTTCGTACCCCCGGCGTGTCGTCGCGATTTCGACCGCCGAGATGCGATCGAGTGAGCCCACCTCCTTGGCAACCTCAATTCCTGCAACGACTGCCGTCTGCGTGTAGATCACCGCGGGGTAGGGCTTCAGGCTGCATTGATGAATGCGGAACGGCACGCTGCGCCCACCGAAGGCGCCAACGTCGACGTTGGCGGGTCCGCTGATCTGTTGAAAGAAGCCGGAGCGCCCCTCGAAGATCGGGGACGGGCCGCTTAAGCCCGCGCGCGCCAGCCGTGCTGCGAAGACGGCATTGCGTGCCGTTTCCGCAACCGCGATCCCCTTCCAATCCGACAGGTCTCCGACCCGTGTCTGCGCTAGCGGAATGTGGTCGTTGATGGCGAGATTGACCGCGTGGGTCAACTGCTCGGGAGTGAGCTTCATCAGCCTGCCCACGGCAAGCGCCACAGCTGGAAGGCCGAATATCGGCGGGTCCCAACCGCGTGTCGAAATGTCCAAAGCGTCGACGAGCCGGCAGTTCACCTCGTAGCTGATGACGATGGCGGTGATCAGCTCCCGAGCACCGGCACGCTCGGCCTCCGCCACCGCGAGGCATGCCGCGATGTTGTCGCTTGGATGAACGGCAACGCGGCCGACATAGGTGTCATTGAAGTCGAGGTAGCGGGCGGCCGCGCTGTTGGCAAAGGCGGCCAGGTCAGGGGTCGCGCGGTGATTGGTGCCGACAATCGTTGACGGCCCGGCGGCGCCAACCGCAATCTCCCGGCAAATGCGGACGGGCCTCTCGTTCAGAGCCCCAATTGCGCAGCCGATTGTGTCGATCACATGCGTCTTCACGCGCTCGATCGCGGCTTCGTCAAAATCCTCGTAGCGCAGGCCATGGGCATAGTCGGCGAGCCGCTTTGCCAACGGCAGCTCACGTGCAGCCGGCCCCGGCGGCGGGTGGGGACTTTGCGCACCGACCAAACGCGTTGTGAACGGCAGCGCAGCTGCGCCAGCCGTCAGGTGCAAGAAAGTGCGGCGGGGAAGCTTCATGTATCCCTCCCAGAGTGGTTCGGCACGCCGCAGTCTCGTGCCTCAGCGCAGAAACGCAGGGCGTCAGGCTTCGCCCTGTCCGTTCGGTCCGACGTTCGGCCCGATCGTCTACCGCTCCGACAGCGGCGTCAGTCCGGCCTTCTTGATCACAGGCTCCGTCTCGGGCGAGGTCAGGAAGCGAAGCAGCGCGATCGCCGCCTCGGGCTCGCGCGCGTTCTTGGTGACCGCACCTGCGAAGAAGGTCTCCGGCTGCATGGCCGACGGTATCGTGGCGACGAACGTCACGCCTGGAACGTGGATCAGCTCGGCGACCTGCTGGAACCCGATCTCCGCCTCGCCGCGCGCCACGACCGCAGCCACCGGCTCGCCGGAGGGCGGTCCCCGTATCTTGCGGCTCTTGCCGGCGATTTGGTCGGCGATGCCGAGCTGCGGGAACAGTTTCTGCGACAGATAGGTGCCGCTGCCGCTGTCCGAATAGGCAATGGATTTGGCTGCCAGCAACGTGTTCCGCAGGGCGTCCATGGTGCCGATGTCGGGCTTCTCGGCGCCGGCGCGCACCACCATGCCGATCAGCGAGCGCGAGAGATTCTTCTTGCTCTCCGGCCGCGCCAGCCCGCGCCCGACCAGCTCGTCGGCAGCACCCCCGTCCATGATCACGACATCAGCGACCTCGCCCCGCTCCAGGCGGGTGGGAATCGCCTCGGGCGAGTCGCCCATGGACGGGCCGCGGGTCGTGACCAGGCGGTGTCCGGTCTCCCGCTCGAAGGCCGGACCGACTTCGGCATAGACCCCATAGAAGCCGGCCGAGATCATGACATGCACGTCGGAGGCCGACGCCGTGCCCGCGGTCACCAGGGCGACACCAAGCGCGCACAACCGGCGCGACAGCCAGCCTCCGTTCATGGGCTTCTCCCCCCTGATTTCGACCAATGGAAGCCCAGTCGGGTCACCGCCGCAAGGGTGATTCAGCAACAAGCCGATCGACGATCCATCGGAACAGGACAGGGGGCCCTCGTACGTCGCGGGCAGCGATCAGGCGCGGCGTCGCCCGCGCCCGCTCATCGCTCCACGTCCAGCCACGAACGATCGATCAGACGTTGGCGCCGTGGATGGCGTCGATGACGGCCGCCGTCACATCGGCCGTCCTCGCCCTGCCGCCGAGATCGGGCGTGTGGAAGCGGTCGTCGGCGGTCACACGCTCGATCGCGTTCATGAGCCGATCGCCGGCAGCTTTCTCGCCCAGGTGCTCGAGCATCATCACCTCCGACCAGAATGTGCCGATGGGATTTGCGACACCCTTGCCCATGATGTCGAAGGCGGAGCCGTGGATCGGCTCGAACATCGATGGGAACGTGCGCTCCGGATTGAGATTGGCCGTCGGCGCGATGCCGAGCGAACCCGCCAGCGCGGCAGCCAGGTCGGACAGAATATCGGCGTGCAGATTTGTCGCCACGATCGTATCCAGCGTCTCCGGCCGCATGACCATGCGCATGGTCATGGCGTCAACCAGCATCTTGTCCCAGGTTACGTCCTTGAACTCGGTCGCGATCTCGGTCGCGATCTCGTCCCACATCACCATCGCGTGGCGTTGCGCGTTCGACTTGGTCACGACAGTCAGGAGCTTTCTCGGCCGCGACTGCGCAAGCCGGAAGGCGAACCGCATGATCCGCTCGACACCGGCGCGGGTAAACATTGCCACGTCCGTAGCCATTTCCAGCGGCAGGCCCTGGTGCACGCGCCCGCCGACGCCGGCATATTCGCCCTCCGAATTCTCGCGGACGATCACCCAATCCAGTTCCTTGTGCTGCACGCTGCGCAGCGGGCTCGTGATGCCGGGAAGCACGCGCGCGGGGCGCACGTTGGCGTACTGGTCGAACGGCTGGCAAATGGCCAGGCGCAGGCCCCACAGGGTGATGTGGTCGGGGATGTCGGGGTGACCGGCCGATCCGAACAGGATGGCATCGTGGTCCCTGATCAGGCTGCGGCCGTTCTCCGGCATCATTCGACCATGCTTCTTGTAGTATTCACCGCCCCAGTCGAAATGGTCGACTTTGCATTGGAAGCCGCCTTCGCGCTTGGCCAGCGCATGCAGCACCTCGACCCCGGCCGAAACGACTTCCGTGCCGATTCCGTCGCCGGGAATGGCCGCGATCCTGTACGTCTTCATCGATGATCTCCACGTTCAAGAGTAGGCGGCGAGCGCCCGGCGTTTCGGTTCCTGCAGCGATCGAGCCAGCACGACCGTGAGGATGGTCGAGAACATGAGCAAGGCGGCCACGAAGGAGAGCCCACCGAGGAAACTGCCGGTCAGACTGTGGTTTGTGCAAGCACATTTTGTCTCCGGATCACGTCTCTGATCTGCGGCCGCGATGGCCGAAATTGCCACTGAACAGACGCTCCTGCACTCTCGATGGATGTCCGTTTTCGATTGCGGCGACATCAACAGAGCTTAAAATCATAGTGATAAGCGCCTGCTCCAAGCGGCGCACTGTCCGGAACGGCCGGCTATGTCTAAACACCATCCAGGTGGTCGCCATGCAACAACCACCGGCCGAGTTCTGATCAGCATCACGCCGGGCACCTGCAGGCTTGTGGAAGCTGCGGCGAACCTCGGACCATAACCCGTCAGCGTCATGGATCGGTCGATTGAAACTCCTGTCTTGATTGTCGGCGCAGGGCCGGTCGGCCTCACGCTTGCCATGGATCTCGCTTCCCGCGGCATCGACGTGACCATGGCCGAAACCCGGCGCGCCGGTGAACCGCCGAACGTCAAATGCAACCAAGTGTCAGCCCGCTCGATGGAAATCTTTCGCCGGCTTGGGCTGGCGGAAAAAATTCGCGCAACCGGCCTGCCGGCAGAATACCGCAATGACGTCTCGTGCTGCGTGACGGCGGCCGGCATGGAGCTTTCGCGGATCAAATTGCCGTCGCGCGCGGGTCGGGCGTGCGGCGAACAGGGTGATGACAGTTGGTGGCCGACCCCGGAGCCGCCGCATCGCATCAACCAGTTGTTTCTCGAACCGGTCTTGTTTGCGCATGCCGCGGCGCAGCCTCGAATCCGCATTCTCAATCGCACGCAATTCGAGGAATTGTCCCAGGATCGGCAGGGCGTCACCGCGGTTGCGCAGAATCTCGATAACGGCGAACGGGTTTCGATTCGCTGCCGCTATCTCGTGGGCTGCGACGGAGGGCGCTCGACCGTGCGGCACGCCATCGGCGCCCGGATGAGCGGGATCGCAGAGTATCAGCGCGTGCAGTCGACACACTTCCGTGCACCGAAGCTGATCAGCCTGCTGCCCGGGCCGCAGGCCTGGATGTATCTCGCCTTCAACCCGCGCCGCTGCGGCACCGTGATGGCGATTGATGGCAAGGAGACCTGGCTCATCCACAATTTTCTCTACAACGACGAGCCGGATTACGATTCGATCGACCGGGACTGGGCCATCCGGCAGATCCTGGGCGTGGGCCCTGAGTTCGAGTACCAGGTTATTTCGAAGGAAGACTGGATTGGCCGCCGGCTGGTCGCTGATCGCTTCCACAATGGCCGTGCCTTTATCGCCGGCGACGCCGCGCATCTCTGGATCCCGCATGCCGGCTACGGCATGAATGCCGGTATCGCCGATGCCGCGAACCTGTCATGGATGCTGGCTGCCGTGCTGAATGGCTGGGCGGCGCCGGCGATCCTTGAAGCTTATCAAGCGGAACGCCAGCCGATCACCGACCAAGTGTCGCGCTTCGCATTCAGCATGGCCAAGAATGTGTCGCAGCAGCGGCGCGAGGTTTCCCCCGATATCGAACGTCAGGATGAAATCGGCGAGGCGACCCGTTCCGCCTTGGGCCGGGAAGCCTATGATCTCTATATCCAGCAGCAGTGCTGTGGCGGGTTGAACTTCGGCTATTTCTATGCCGACTCGCCGATCATCGCCTATGACGGAGCAGCGCACCCGGTCTATTCGATGGGCCGGTTTGAATCCTCGTCGGTTCCCGGTTGTCGGGCGCCGCACTTATGGCTCGACGGACATCGTTCGCTCTATGACGCGTGTGGAGACGACTTTGCGTTGCTCCGCCTCGATCCGTGCGCGCCCATGTCAGGCATCGTTGACGCGGCGGCCAGGCGCGGGGTTCCTTTGAAAGTTGTCGAGGTCGATGCGCGCCATGCGCAGTCGCTTTATGCACACAAGCTCCTGCTGCTGCGTCCGGACCGACACGTGGCATGGCGCGGCGACGCCGAGCCGTCCGATCCGGACGAGCTGATCGATCTGGTGCGTGGCGCTCGCAATGTACCGGCCAAGGCCGAAGTCCGCTCCCGGTCGGGATCGGACGAGAGGTCGGCGGCTCCGTCCTCAGTATAGCTGCCCCCGGATCAAGGCCGGGGGCGGGTGCGTGCGGAGTCGGGATGTTCGATGCTGCGCTGCCGAGTGAGGGTGTCGGCCTGTTACTGGTTCTGCTGCGGGGTCGTCGGCGCGCTTCCAGTTGTCTCGAATCCGGAAGCAGGCAACACGGGCGCGTTGACAAAATTGTCGGGCAGCTTCCCCGTCAAGCTGTGCAGAAAAGCAACGATCTGGTTGGTCTCTTCATCGGTCAGCGATTTGCCCAGCTGCACCCTCGCCATGATCCCCACCGCCTGCGGCAACGTGCCAACCGAGCCATCATGGAAGTAGGGAGGTGTCATCGCGACGTTGCGCAGGACCGGCACCTTGAAGACGTACATATCCGCCTGTTGGTGCGTGACGTCGAAGCGGCCTTTGTCGACCTGTTTGCTGCCGGTCGCCGTCCAATAGTCCTCGACGACGCCGAATTTCTGGAACGTGCCGCCGCCGACGCCCGGCCCGTTGTGACAGGTCGGACAACCGATATTGATGAAGGTCCGCAGGCCCTGCTGCTCGGCGGCCGTGAGCGCTTGCGGGTCGCCGGCGAGATACAAGTCGAAGCGTGACGGCGTGACCATGGTGCGCTCGTAAGCGCCGATGGCCCGCCCCCAGTTCTCCGGCGTAATCGGATTCTCGTCGCCGGGAAAGGCCTTGCGGAACATCTCGGCGTAACCACGGATCGAGTTGAGCTTGCTCATTGCGGACGCGTAATCCGGATTGCCGAAGCTCGGGGGGCCGACCAGGGCCTGCTTCGCCTGATCCTCGACATCGTCCCTGTCGCCGCGCCAGTGCGCCTTGAACTGAAGCGCTGCGTTGAGAACGGTCGGTGCGTTGCGCGGGTTGAGCCTGTCATGGCTGCCATGCGGCTTTGCCAACCCGTCGGTGCCATACAGGGCGGATTGGTGACAGCGGGCGCAGTTGACGGTCCCGTCAGCCGAGATACGCGGATCGAAAAAGAGCTTGCGGCCGAGGTCGACCCGCTCTGGCGTGATCGGGAATTCCGGCGTCGCCATGTCTTTCGGCAGCGGCTTGAAGAAATTCTGCGCCTCGGCGAGCAGCTCAGAATCCGCGCCGGCCGCGCGTGTCCAGGCCGGATGTTGCACACACATTCCGGTGGCGATTACGGTGGCGCTGGCTACTGACATCCAACGAGTCATTGTTCTACCTCTTCGTTGCACACCACCTCGCGCAGAGCCGGCACTATGCGACCATCAATGTCGGCGCAACTCACCACCGCGTGATTGGTTCCGCCTGTTTGTGCCCGGCTGCGAGGAGCAGAGCAGCGCAGCGGGATGGATACGAACGACGGCAAGGCAGCAATCGAACAAATCAACTCGCAGCCGGATACCACGCCTTCGTGGGGCACGCCGAACCTCAGGCCCTGCCAGCGGACAGAGGCCGGCCGCTGCGTCCCTTGGGTAGGTGCGTCCCGGACCGGTACCCCCGGATCATGCCCGGCCGGGATGATGCCCATGCTGCATCGCCGAGTGACGCTGCCGGCCTGCTGAGCTATCCTTGCGGCCTCACATCAGGGGAGTCCCCATGGCTGAATGGTTCGTAGCCAAGGTGGCGGACATGGCGGACGGCGATCGCCGCATCGTGACCGCCGGCCCGCATGAGATCGGCGTGTTCCACAAGGACGGCGCGTTTTACGCCTACAGCAATTATTGCGTTCACGCCGGCGGCCCGGCCTGCGAGGGCATCCTCATCAACAAGGTGGTCGACATCATCGCGCCCGACCGCACCTATCAGGGCCAGGCCTTTGCCGACGAGCTGCACTTCGTCTGCCCCTGGCATGGCTACGAATACGACATCAAGACCGGCGAGTGCGTTGGCAATCGCCGGCTCAAGCTGCGCAAATACGATGTGGTGCGTCGCGGCGACGACATTTTTGTCGTCGCCTGATTTTTGGGAGAACGCCCATGGATATGCCGCGAAGCGAGGTTCGCAACCTGCGTTTCGACGAGTTCTCGGTCGAGAAGCATCTTGAGCACGCCGCGCAGCAGGCGCGCGCCCGCAACTACCAGGATTTTCTCATCGTCGACGTGGATTCTCATCACTACGAGAACGAATCACACAGGGACATCTTCTCCTATATCGACAACCCGGTGATCCGCCGTGCCGCCATGGACAGCATGGGGCGCACCGGCCGCTCCGCCATGCTCAACAGCCAGGTCGGCTACCAGGACCTCGACGGCCGCATCACGCGCGCGCAGCTGCGCAGGTTCGAGAAGACATCCGGCGACACCCACCGCGACATCGTCACTACCAAGCGCTGGATGGACGCGATTGGCGTCGACTACGCCTGCCTGTTCCCCACCCCGATGCTGTTCCTCGGCTTGCATCCGCAAGTCGAGATCGAAGCCGCGCTGGCGCAGGCTTATAATCGCTGGCTGTGCGAGCGCATCCTGGCACATGAGCCACGGCTGGTGTCGATGCTCTATCTGCCGCTCAACGATCCCGAGGCGGCCTACCGCACGGTGCAGGAATTCGGCGACAAGCGCGGCGTCACCGGCTTCATGGTGACGTCGCCGCGCTACAAGCCGGTGCATGACAACGTCTACATGAAGACGTATGCGCTGCTGGAGGAGATGGGCAAGCCGATCGCCTTCCACGCCGCCTACAACTGGGACGACCGCGCGCTCGGCATGACCAACCGCTTCATCTCGGTGCATGCGCTCGGCTTCATGTGGTTCAATATGATCCACATGGCCAACTGGGTGGTAAACGGGCTGCCGGAGCGCTTCCCCAAGCTGAAGGTGATGTGGATCGAGAGCGGCCTGACCTGGGCCTACTGCCTGATGCAGCGGCTCGACCACGAGTTCATGATGCGCACGTCCGACTGCCCGTCACTCAAGCGCAAGCCGAGCGAATACATGCGCGAGATGTACTACTCGACGCAGCCCATGGAGGTGCCCGACGACCCTTCGGTCCTGGCCGCCACGTTCAAGATGATCAACGCCGAGACGCAGCTGGTGTGGTCGTCCGACTATCCGCACTGGGATTTCGACCTGCCCAGCGTGATCTACGACCTGCCGTTCCTCGGCGAGCAGGCCAAGCGCAACATTCTCGGCGGCAACGCCGCAAAGCTGTTCGGCCTCGACCCCAAGGTGGTGAAGAAGATTCCCTGAGCTCTGGCCCGGCCCGGGCTGTTGTGCGCCGCGCGACCCACGTGCTCCACCTCTCCCCAGCGGAAAGACGGAGCGCGCCGCGTTCGCGGCGGCATCGCGGTTCGACCCGAAAGACTGGCTTGCCCACCCTACCTTCGCGATGTCCGGGATTCACCGCCCACCGCGGTGAAGCGTGTCTTCTGCTCGGGGCTGAGCGAGTCGTAGAAGGCGCGCAGTGCCGGCCCGACCATCCGGGCCGCATAGAGCATGGCGTTGAGCCGCTTCTCGGCTGCGTCGAGGCGTTCCAGGGCGGTGACCGGTGGCGCCTTGGGACATGACGCCATGAGCTGTTGCGCCATGCCCCGGGTGGTCATCTGCAGGGTCTGAAAATTCTGACGCTGCTCGTTCGACGGCCGCACCCGCCGTTCGATCTGCTCGTTCGGCCACGGCGTCATGGCGGCGGTGGGATCGGCGCAGAGATGCATCCAGGCGCTTGCCGCGCCCGGATCCGCGGAAGAATCGTGCCGCTCACCGATGGCGTCGCCAAATCGCGTCTTCTGCTGCTCGTCGAGTGTGTTGGAACATTTCTCCAGCGGCGCCCGCATGAGCACCACGGCCTGGCGCATGCCCCAGATCCGGTCGGTCATGGCGTCCAGGCGCTGGGTCGGGCTCGCCGCCGTCTTCGCGGCCGGGCAGTGGT
>DATFWC010000239.1:0-4716 GCA_035259885.1 Xanthobacteraceae bacterium | reverse complement strand
GACGGCTCGTCGAGCAGCAGCACCGAAGGCTCGAGCGCGAGCGCGCGGGCGAAGCCGACGATTTTCTGGATGCCGAACGGCAGGCCGGCGACGCGCGCATGGCGCCAGCGCTCGAGCTCGACGAACTCGATGATGCGCTCCGCGGCGGCGCGGTGGCGCACCTCCTCGCGCCGCACCGCGGGCAGAAAGAACATTTCGGCCAGCGGGTTGGTACGCACACGGGCGTGGCGGCCGGTGAGCAGGTTGTCGAGCACGCTCATGTGCGGGAACAGCTCGCCGTGCTGGAAAGTGCGCCCGAGGCCGAGCCGCGCGATCTCGTGCGGCGCCCGGCCGGAAATGTCCTGGCCGCGCAGCCGGATGCCGCCCTCGCCGCGGTAGAGGCCGTTGATGCAGTTGAGCACGCTGGTCTTGCCGGCGCCGTTGGGCCCGATCAGCGCGAACAGCTCGCCCGCCGGCACGGCGAACGATACGCCGTCGAGAACATTGAGGCCGCCGAAACGCAGCGTGAGACGGTCGACCGCGAGCTCAGCCATACCACCTCCGGCTGCGGCGATATTGCTTCACGTCGCGATAGGAGCGGCGCGCCCCGGCAACCTGGCCGAGGTAGAACTCCTGGATGTCGCCGTGCTGGCGCAGCCGCTCGGCGCCGCCGTCGAGCACGATGCGACCGTTCTCCATCACGTAGGCATAGTCGGCGATGTCGAGCGCAAACGCCGCGCTCTGATCGACCAGCAGGATGGTGAGATCGAGCTCGCGCCGGATCTCGGTCAGGCGGCGCAACAGATCCTCCACGACCACCGGCGCCAGCCCGAGCGAGAGCTCGTCCACCAGCAGGAGTTTGGGGCCGCACACCAGCGCGCTGCCGATCGCCAGCATCTGGCGCTCGCCTCCCGACAGCAGGCCGCCGATGCGGTTCTTCAGGTCGCCCAGGCGCGGAAAGAAGCGGTAGACGAGCTCGGCCCGATGCTGGCGCGCCGCGCGCGTGCCGCGCGCCACCGGCGCGAACAGATTTTCCGCCACCGTCAGATTGGGAAAGACCTTGTCGCGCTCCGGCACGAGCACGATGCCGCGGCGGGCGATCTCGTGCGGCAGTCTTTTTTCGATGCGCTCGCCTGCGAAAGCGATGCCGCCGTCGGTCACGCGCGCATCGTCGAGGCCGAGAAAGCCGGAAATGGCGCGCAGCGTCGTGGTCTTGCCGGCGCCGTTGGTGCCGAGCAGCGCCACGATCTGCCCGGCCTCGGCGCGCAGGCTGATGCCCTGCACGGCCGTGATGGCGCGGCCGTAGGTGACTTCCAGTCCGTCGATGGCGAGCAGGGTCATTGTCGCGACCCGTGGCGCTGGCGGAACGGCCACAGCAGGACGTAGTTCTGGATGCGCCGCCAGATGCCGGTGAGCCCGAGCGGCTCGAACATCAGGAACAGGATCATCACCAGGCCGAAGGCGGAAAAATTCACGGCGAACAGTTCGCCGGCGTAGCGGCGCGCCCCCGGCAACGCGAACAGCGCGGCCTCGATCCAATAGGGAAACAGCGTGACGAAAGCGGCACCGAGCAGCGCGCCGAGCCACGAGCCCATGCCGCCGATGATGACCATGGCGACGTACTGGATGGTGAGGAACAGCGAGAACGCCTCGACCGAGACGAAGCCGCGGTAGTAGGCGAACAGCGCGCCGGCCACCGCCGTGATGGCCGAGCTGATGACGAAGGCAAGGAGCTTGTAGCCGGCGATGCTGATGCCGAGCGCCTCGGCCACGGTCTCGTGGGCGCGGATCGCCTGCCAGGCGCGGCCGGTGCGGCTGCGCGCCAGGTTGAGGCAGACGAGCAACGTGGCGGCGGCAGCCGCCAGCAGGACGAAGTACCAGGCACGGCCGTCGGTCAGCGCCACCGGACCGAGCGACGGCGGGTCGATGACGATGCCGGTGGAGAAGCCGCGCTTGGTCTCGTATTCGCCGCCCAGGTAGACGACGACGAAGTGCAGCGCCAGCGTGCTGACCGCGAGATAGAGCCCGCGCAGGCGCAGCGATGGCAGGCCGAACACCACGCCGAGCAGCGCGCCGACGAGCGCGGCCGAAGGCAGCGTGATCCAGAACGGCGCCCCGGTCTCGCGAAACAGGATGCCGGCGGTGAACGCGCCGGCGGCGAGCAGGCCGGCATGGCCGAGCGAGATCTGCCCGGCGTAGCCGGTGAGCAGCATCAGCGACAGCGCGCCGATGCATGCGAGAAACACCTGGCAGGCGAGATCGAGCCCGAACGGCGAGGCGAGGAAAGGAAAGACCAGCAGCGCGGCGGCGAACACGGCGAGCGCAACGCGCTCGCGTGCCGTCTGCACCAGCGCAAAATCCTGGCGGTAGTCGGTGCGGAAGTAGCCGCTGGCGCGCGGCACCCTAGACACGATCGAGCTCCTCCGGTGTGCCGAACAAGCCCCACGGACGCACGACCAGCATGGCGATGAGCACCAGGAACGGCACGACGTCGGCGAGCAGCGGGTCGACGTAGTGGATGAGCAGGACTTCCGCCGTTGCCACGACGGCGGCGCCGGCGAGCGCGCCGGCAAAACTGTCGAGGCCGCCGACCAGGGCGGCGGGAAAAGCCTTCAGCCCGATGGTCACCATGGTGCTGGTGAGGCCGGAGTCGAGCGCGATCAGCATGCCGGCGAGCGATCCGATCAGGGTGGAGAGGCTCCAGGCGAGCGCGTAGACGGCGTGCAGGTTGATGCCGCGCTGGGCGGCGAGCAGCGGGTTCTGGCCGGCGGCGCGCATGCGCACGCCCCAGCGGCCGAAGCGCAGGAACGCGAACAGCGCCGCGTACACGACGGCGGTGGTGACAACCAGGACGGCGGCGAAGGTGGAGATGCGGGCGCCGGCAAACAGCTCGATCGGCGGATTGGCGACGGCGAGGCGCTGCGCCGGATATTGCTGCTGCGCCGACCACACCAGGACCACGACGCCGCGCAGAAGAATACCTAGCGCCACGGTTGCCAGCACGGCGGCGAGCACCATCTCGCCGGTCATGCGCCGCATCAGCAGCACATAGACCAGGACGCCGACGAGGAGGCTCAGGGCCAGCGCCGCCGCACCGGCGATCAGCGGGTGCCCGGAAAACAGCGACGCGGTGGCGACCAGCAGGTAGGCGCCGAGCATCATCAGCTCGCCATGCGCCAGATTGAGCACGCGGCTGACGCGATAGACGAGCACGTAGCCGCAGGCGATCAGCGCATAGATCGCGGCGAGCACGACGATGTTGACGGCGAGTTGCATCGGAATGGCCGCCGTAGGCTGGGCTGAGCGCAAGCTCCGCTCGATTGAACTTTTGGCGTAGCGCGCGAAGCCCACGCGTACCACGTTCGCAGAGAAGACCGCGTGGGCTTCGCTTCGCTCAGCCCACCCTACGGAGCTTCGTCACTTCACCTCATACGGCATCCAGTCCTTGGCGAGCACGATGGCGGATTTGCCGCTGTCCCAGCGGTAGACGCGGTAGTACTGGCGCGTGCGGAAGTGATTGTCCTTGGTCCATTCGATCGGGCCGCCGCGCAGGCCCTTGGTGTCGACCTTCACGGTCTCCAGCGCGGCCCGCACCTTGGCGGCGTCGGTCGGCCAGCCGGCGTTCCTCAGCGCCGCCTCGATGACCATCCCGGCGATCCAGCCTTCCGCCATCTGGTTGCCCGGATAGCCGGCATTGGCCTTTTTCGCCGCTTCGTCGATCTCGTGATGGATCGGGCGGGCGTCCTGGAACAGCGCATTGGCACCGACCACGTAGAAGCTCGGATCCTTGAGCCGCGCCAGCTCGCTCTCGGCCTCGAGGTGCGACCAGGCGATGTAGCTGCCGTTCCAGCCGAGCCGGCGCAGCGCTTCCAGCGTGCGCACCTGCGTCACCCACGGCGCCCACGAGAACACCCAGTTGGTGTTGGCATCCTTGAGCTTGGTGGCGAACGGCATGTAGTCCGGCGTGGGCGGCGGAATGACCTCCTTGTCGACCACGGCCATCCCGAGCGCCGGCGCCTGGCTCTCGGCAAAATCCATCTCGGCGCGTGACAGCGGGATTGCCATGGCGGCGAGGCCGAGGCGCACCGGCTCCTTGGCGGCCTCCTTCACAAAGCCCAGGGTGGCGCGGCTGTCGTAGGTCGCGGCGTAGGCCGTGGTGCAGAACTGCAGCGGATCGGCGGGCGGATACACCTCCTTCGGGCACACGCCGCTGGCGAACACCAGCGGCACGCCGGCGCGCCTGGCCTCCGCCGTCACCGGCGCGTACGTGGTCGACAGCGTGGCGTTGATGAGCAGGACCGCGTTGTCCTGGGTGATGAGCTTTTTCGCATTGGCAGCCGCCTTCGACGGCTCGGCCGAGTCGTCCTGGATGACCAGGCGGACCTGCTTGCCGTTGACGCCGCCGGCCGCATTGACGCGATCGATGTAGAGGCGGAGCCCTTCCACTGCCGGCGCATAGGTCGATGATGGCGCCCCGGTGAGCGCACCGGTCAGCCCGATCACATAGGCGTCCTGCGCCGGCGCCGGCCCCGCGGCGCCCGCGAGCGCAGCGACCGCGGTTGCGGCGGCCCAAGTCAGATGACGTGCGAACATGCTTCCTCCCTGTTGTCGGTCAGGCCAGCGCGTCCTTGGCGCCGGCGGCAATCAGCCGCTCCTCGCGGTCGTCATACATGTCCTCCACCAGTACACGGAAGCGCTCGTACATGAGAGCGCGCTTCACCTTGCGGGTCGGTGTCA
>DATFWC010000238.1:0-5681 GCA_035259885.1 Xanthobacteraceae bacterium | reverse complement strand
GACCGCGATCATCTCGCGCTCGAGCTTCGACAGACCCGAGGGCGCCAGCATCAGGTCGTTGTACATGGCGACGAAAGGCTCGAGCTTGGCCATGTCGAACGCATAGGCATTCAGCACGTTGGGCACGAAGCCGAGCTTCTCCTCGCACTTCTGGAAATAGGCCTGCATGGCTGGGCTCAGTGGCGCCGGCGCCAGGTCGAGCGCGATGACCGGGGCATCATCGGGGGCGGCCCCACCGGGCCCCCGCCCTGGCTCGCCCGAGCGAGACGAACGGGCCGGCGCCGGAGCCGGATCGATCTTCCTGGCGGCACCGGCTTTGGCCGCCAGCGCCGTCCTCGACCGGCGCTTCGGGTTCTTTTTCGCTGTCGGCACCGGGCGCCTCCATCACGTCTTTTTTCCTTCGCATGGGCAGCCTACAACCTTCTGCCCCTCGACGCGACGATGCGAATGGGGAAGAGTCCCCTGGGGAACGATGCGGGCAGCACCCATGGACACGGCCGTCCACGCCCTGACCGGCACCGAGGAGGAGCGCGCCAGCCTCCGGCTCATCGAGCAGATGAGCACGATTCTCGCTGGCCTGCGCGACGACATTCCCGCAGGATTTGCCGAGGCGCTGTTCGCCCGCGCGGCGGCGGAAGACCTGCTCGGCTACGAACCGCGCGAGCTCGCCACCCTCGCCGAGGACGCCTGGGCGTTCCTCGCCGACCGCCAGCCGGGTGCGCCAAAAATGCGCTTCGGGTCGCGTCCCGGTCCGGTCGGCGCCGAGCGCATCGAGTCGGTCTCCGTGCTGGAGATCGTCAACGACGACATGCCATTCCTGCTCGATTCGGTGCTGGGCGAGCTGAACGAGCGCGGCATCGAGGTGCGCCTCGTCGTCCATCCGGTTTTCACCGTCGAGCGCGACGAAAGCGGCGTCCTGTTCGCCTTCCGCGGCGAGGGTCACGCCGCCGGCCTGGCGACGCGCGAAAGCTTCATCCATATCCATACGGCCCGCGTCAACGACGAAGGTGCGCGGGCCGAGGTGGTCCAGGCGCTGGAGCAGGTGCTGGCCGATGTGCGCGTCTGCGTCCAGGACTGGAAGTCGATGCTGTCGCGGCTTCAGGAGGTCATCGCCGAGTTGAAAAACAATCCGCCGCCGGTGCCGATCGACGAGGTCGCCGAAGCGGTGCAGTTCCTGGAATGGCTCGCCGCCGACAATTTCACCTTCCTTGGCTTCCGCAGCTACGCCTTTCCAAAACTGTCGCGCGATCTGGCGCCGGAGTTCGAGACCGGGCTCGGCATCCTGCGCGCGCCCGACGTGCGGGTGCTGCGCCGCGGCAACGACCTCGTCTCCATCACCCCCGAGATCATGGAGTTTTTGAACGAGCCGAAGACGCTCATTATCACCAAGGCCAATGTGCGCTCGCGCATCCACCGGCGCGTGCACATGGACTATATCGGCGTGAAGCATTTCGACATCGCCGGCAATCTCATCGGCGAGTACCGCTTCGTCGGGCTGTTCACCTCCACCGTCTACACCCGCTCGACACGCTCGATTCCCTATCTGCGGCGCCGGGTCGCCGCCGCGCTGTCGCGCGCCGGCTTCGATCCCGATGGCCATTCGGGCAAGGCGCTCGCCAATGTGCTGGAGACCTATCCCCGCGACGAGCTGTTCCAGATCGACGAGGACACGCTCTATCACAATGCCCTGATGGTGATGCAGCTCGACGAGCGTCCGCGCATCCGCGTGCTGCCGCGGCGCGATCGCTTCGACCGTTTCGTGTCGGTGCTGGTTTACGTGCCGCGCGACCGCTTTGGCAGCGGAACGCGGACGGCCATCGGCAATTTTCTCGCCGAGACCTACAAGGGCCGCATCTCGGCGTTCTATCCGTTCTTCCCCGAAGGGCCGCTGGTGCGCGTGCACTTCATCATCGGCCGCTACGAAGGCGAGACGCCGAATCCCGACCGCGCCAGCCTCGAGCATGCGGTCGCGGGAATCGTCCGCACCTGGATCGACGGGCTGCAGGAAGCGCTGGCGCTGGTGCACGACTTCGCCAAGGCGCAGACGCTGTTCGCCCGCTATCGCCAGGCGTTCTCGGTCGGCTACCAGGAGGCCTACCCGCCGGCGACGGCGATCGCCGACATCAGGGTCGTCGAAAATCTTTCGGCGGCGCGCCCGCTCGCCGTCGACTTCTACCGCCGCGCCGACCGACCGGACACTTTCGCCGGACTGAAAGTGTGGAGCTACGAGCGGCCGATTCCGCTGTCCGAGCGCGTGCCGGTGCTCGAGAACATGGGGTTCCGCGTCGTCGACGAGCGCACCTATCGGATCGAATCGCCAAGCGCCGACCAGCCGCGGGTGTGGCTCCACGACATCTTGCTGGAGCGCGCCGACGGGCAGGCGATCGACATCGCGGCGCTCGAGCAGCGGCTCGAGGCCTGTTTCCTGGTGGTGATGCGCGGACGGGCCGAGAACGACGGCTACAACGCGCTGGTGCTACAGGCAGGCGTGCCCTGGCGCGACGTCGCGCTCATCCGCACCATCTCGCGCTTCCTGCGCCAGGTGCGCATCCCCTATTCGCAGGACTACCTGTGGACGACGCTGCGCCGGCACGCCGAACTGGTGCCGGACATCGTGGCGCTGTTCCACGCCCGCTTCGAGCCGCGAGTCGCGCCGTCGCCCGAGAAGCGGAACCAGCGCCAGGCCGAGATCCGCGCCCGCATCGAGACCGCGCTGCAGCAGGTGCAGAGCCTCGACGAGGACATCATCCTGCGCCGCTTCGTCAATGCGGTCGAAGCCGCCATACGTACCAATTTCTACCAGCTCGATACGAGCGGGCAGCCGAAGGCCGCGATCGCCATCAAGTTCGAGAGCCGCCGCATCGACGACATGCCGCAGCCGCGGCCGCTCTACGAGATCTTCGTCTACTCGCCGCGGGTGGAAGGCGTGCACCTGCGCTTCGGCAAGGTCGCGCGCGGCGGCCTGCGCTGGTCGGACCGGCCGCAGGATTTCCGCACCGAAGTGCTCGGCCTAGTCAAGGCGCAGCAGGTTAAGAACGCCGTCATCGTCCCGGTCGGCTCGAAGGGCGGCTTCGTCCCGAAGCACCTGCCGGCGGGCGGCACGCGCGAGGCGATCCAGAGCGAGGGCATCGCGGCCTATACGATCTTCGTCTCGAGCCTGCTCGACGTCACCGACAATATCGGTCCCGAAGGCGTGATTCCGCCGCCCAACGTGACCCGCCACGACGCCGACGATCCCTACCTGGTGGTCGCCGCCGACAAGGGCACCGCGACCTTCTCCGACATCGCCAACGGCATTTCGGCGCAATACGGCTTCTGGCTCGGCGATGCCTTCGCGTCGGGCGGCTCGGCCGGCTACGACCACAAGAAGATGGGCATCACGGCGCGCGGCGCGTGGGAGGCCGTGAAGCGCCATTTCCGCGAGCTCGATGTCGATATCGCCACGACGCCGTTCACCGTCGTCGGCGTCGGCGACATGTCCGGCGACGTGTTCGGCAATGGCATGCTGCTGGCGGACACGATCAAGCTCGTCGCCGCCTTCGACCACCGCGACATCTTCATCGATCCCTCGCCCGATCCGGCCGCCACCCTGGCCGAGCGCAAGCGCCTGTTCGACCTGCCGCGTTCGAGCTGGCAGGACTACAACAAGGATCTCATCTCGCCCGGCGGCGGCGTGTTCCCGCGCAGCGCCAAGGAAATCCAGCTGTCGCCGCAGGCGCAAAAACTGCTGGCGCTGCCGCCCAAGGTGACGCCGCAAGCCGTGATGCGGGCGATCCTGAAAGCGTCCGTCGACCTCTTGTGGTTCGGCGGCATCGGTACGTACGTGCGCGCATCGCACGAGACCGACGACATGGCCGGCGACCGCGCCAACGATCCGATCCGCGTCACCGCCGACGAGCTCAAGTGTCGCGTCGTCGGCGAGGGCGCCAATCTCGGCATGACCCAGCGCGGGCGCATCGAGGCAAACCTGCTCGGCGTCAAGCTCAACACCGATGCCATCGACAACTCGGCCGGCGTGAACACCTCCGATGTCGAGGTCAACATCAAGATTGCGCTCAGCATGCCGGTGCGCGACGGCCGGCTGACGGCTGAGGGCCGCAACGCGCTGCTCGCCGGCATGACCGACGAGGTCGCCGACCTCGTGCTGCGCAACAACTATCTGCAGACCCTGGCGCTGTCGCTCGCCGAGCGGCGAGGCACCGAGGATCTCGGCTTCCAGCAGCGCCTGATGCAGACGCTGGAGACGCACGGCCTGCTCGACCGCACGGTCGAATTCCTGCCCGACGACATGGAGATCGCCGAGCGCCGCCGGCGGGCCGGTGCACTGAGCCGCCCCGAGCTCGCCGTGCTGCTCGCCTATGCCAAGCTCGCGCTCAAGGACGATCTGCTCGATTCGCCGGTGCCAGACGATCCCTATCTCGGCCGCGAACTCGGCCGCTATTTCCCCAAAGCCATCACCGAGCCGTTCCCGGACGCCGTGGCAGCGCATCGGCTGCGGCGCGAGATCATCGCCACCCAGCTTGCCAACTCCATGATCAACCGCGGCGGACCGTCGCTCGTGGTCCGCATCGCCGACCAGACCGGCGCCTCGGCGGTGGAGATTGCCGCGGCCTTCGCGGCCGTGCGCGACAGCTTTGGCATGACGGCGCTCAACGGCACGATCGATGCGCTCGACAACAAGGTCGGCGGCAAGCTGCAGCTCGACCTCTACGCCACCGTGCAGGACCTGCTGCTCGACCGCATCGTCTGGTTCCTGCGCAATGTCGACCTGTCGCAGGGGCTTGCCGCCGTGATCGAGCACTACCGCGGCGGTATCGAGGCCATGCAGGCCGCGCTGGCTGACGTGCTGCCGCGCGATGCCGAAGCGGCGCGCGACGCCCGCATGGCGGCGTTGGCACAGGCGAAAGTTCCCGAGGCGCTGGCGCAGCGCATCGCCGACCTGCCGCTGCTGGCGGCGGCGCCGGACGTCGTGCTGGTGGCCGACCGAACGGCCAAGCCGGTCGCCGAGGTGGCGGCAACCTATTTCGCCGCCGGCGCCTTCTTCAAGCTCGATCGCATCATCGATGCGGCGCGCGGCATCAACGTCACCGACTATTTCGACCGGCTGGCGCTTGACCGCGCGCTCGATTCGATCGGCGCGGCGGAGCGCCGGCTCGCCGCCGAATGCCTGCGCAACGGCGCCGCGGGGCCGGCCGCGGTCGAGGCCTGGGTCAAGACGCGGCAGGGCGAGGTCAACCGCATCCGCGCCGCTGTCGACGAGATCGCCGGCTCCGGCCTCACGCTGTCAAAACTCTCGGTCGCCGCCAGCTTGCTCGGCGATCTCGTGCGGGATTGACCCCTGCCATTCGCTATGGCCGAGCAGTCCGCAAACACGGCACTTCGCGCTGGGCGATGCGGTGCCGCTTGCCCGTCGAGAGTCCCTCGCCGCCTCACCCCAACCCTCTTCCCAATGGGAGAGGGAGCGCGCCGAGTTCCTGGCAACGTCGGTGCCTGAACCCGACACCGTCACGCATGAGGCCAGCCGCCGCGCCATCGTCGGTTGGGTCCTGTTCGACTGGGCGACGCAACCGTTCTTCACGCTTGTCACCACATTCGTCTACGCGCCCTACTTCGCGGCGTCGGTCGTGTCCGATCCGGTGGAAGGCCAGGCCCTGTGGGGCTACGCCAAGGGCGCGGCCGGG
>DATFWC010000237.1:0-17887 GCA_035259885.1 Xanthobacteraceae bacterium | reverse complement strand
TCTTTGATGATCCACAAATAAGCATGGCACGCCTTGCACTTGTTCAAGGCGTTGCGAATGTTCTCGCCTCCGGGCTGAAGCTGCTCGGGGTCGAGGCGCCAGAGGAGATGAGGTGATCCCGCTCGGTTCCGATCGGCGCGGCAGAGCGCGTCCCAGGATGGCGGCACGGACGAGCGCGATTCCTGAACCAGTGGTAGTATGAGTATGGCACAGGATAGCAACTTTAGAGCCGTGCGTTCCGACCCGCCCCATTCCGGCGATCCGGCACGAAGTGGACGTGCCAACGATCCCCTTGCTGAACTGGCTCGCCTGATCGGGCAGGACGATCCCTTTGCCGGTGTGTCACGGCCGCCGTCGCGCGCCGCGGCGCCGGGCGGCGGGCCGTATCAGCCGCACGTGGATGATCAGCAGAATGCTCCGGAATGGTTGAACCGGTCGGGCCGCGGGGCCGCGGTCGAGTACGAAGCCGGCTATGATCAACCGGCGGAGTCGCCGCGTTACGCCGCCGGCTACGCCGACGAGGCGTATCAGCACGATCCGCGCTACCAGGATGCGGAGGGTTACGCCGGCGAGGAATACTACGACGACGGCCAGTACTACGCCGAGGAGGGCTATGAGGCCCCGCCGAAGCGGCGTGGCCTGATGACCATCGCGGCGGTGCTCGGTCTGGCGCTGATCGGGGCGGGCGGCGTGTACGGCTTTCGCGCCTGGACCAGTCCGGCGACCAGCAACAGCGAGCCGCCGGTGATCAAGGCCGATGGCACGCCCACGAAGATCGTGTCGACCGCGCCGAGCGCGCCGGCGAGCGACACGCAGCTGGCGACCAAACCACAATACGAGCGGGTCGGCGATCGCGGTGGTGAACGCCTGGTGCCGCGCGAGGAGCAGCCCGTCGATCCCAAGAAGGCGGCGGGCGCCATATCGCCCAAGGCGGCCACCGGTTCGGTCCTGCCCCCGCTGGCCTCGGCCCAGCCGGCCGCCGCCCCAAGCGGCAACGAGCCGAGGAAGGTGCAGACCATCACGATCCGTCCGGATCAGCAGATGGCGCTGGCGCCGGCCAGCAATCCGCCCCAGACGGTGCCGGCGCCTGCGCCGACCCCGGCTGCCCGTGCTCCAGCACCCGCGCCAGCACCCGCTGCCGCCCCCGCACCGGCGTCCACCCGGTCGGTCGCCATTCCCCCGGCCACGGAGCCCAAGGCCGGAAACTATGTCGTGCAGGTGGCGTCGCAGCGGAGCGAGGCCGATGCCCAGGCGTCGTTCAAGTCGCTGCAGCAGAAATATCCGTCCGTCCTCGGCAGCTACCAGGCGATGATCCGGCGTGCCGATCTTGGCGACAAGGGCGTGTACTATCGTGCCCAGATCGGCCCCTTTGCGACGGCCGAGCAGGCCAAGGAAGTGTGCTCGAGCCTGAAAAGCGCGGGCGGTCAGTGCATTGTCCAGGGCAACTGATCCTGACGCAGACCTTTTGTGGCGGGCGCGGAGATCGATCCGCGCCCGTTTCATTTGTCGCTCGCGAAACGGCCGTCCTTTCGTTGAAATTATTTGTTAATACAACTGTTTAAACTACTGAATCGAAAGGAATTTGTGGCGCGTATTGACTCTTGCCCGCACGCCCGGCGGACGGCAGCCCCACAGGCACGCAAATCCACCGAGGTGCCGGCGTGGCGGCACGCGCCGGCTCGCTTGACCCTCGCGCCGAGCGCGGGCTAATCCGCGCTCATGAGTCGTGCCTTTGTAACCGGCCTCGCCGGACCCACGCTCAGCCAAGACGAGCGGGCCTTTTTGCGCGATGCCGAGCCCTGGGGACTCATCCTTTTCAAGCGCAATATCGAGAGCCCGGAGCAGGTGCGGCGGCTCGTTGCAGCGGCGCGTGAGGTTGTCGGCAACGTGCCGGTCCTGGTCGATCAGGAGGGCGGCCGGGTGCAGCGCCTGGGCCCGCCGCACTGGCCGGCCTATCCGCCGGGCGCCACTTATGGCCGCCTCTACGGCGCCGATCCGGCGTGCGGGATCGAGGCGGCGCGGCTCGGCGCGCGGCTGATCGCAGCCGATCTGCACCCGCTCGGCATCGACGTCGACTGCCTGCCGCTGGCCGACGTGCCGGTGCCCGGCGCCGATCGGGTCATCGGCGACCGCGCCTATGGGACGACGCCCGAACAGGTTTCGGTGCTGGCCGCCGCGGTCGCCGAGGGGCTCATGGCGGGCGGCGTGCTGCCGGTCCTCAAGCACATCCCGGGGCACGGCCGCGCCATGGCCGACAGCCACGAGAAGCTGCCCGTGGTCACCACTGATGGCGCTGCGCTCGAGGCGACCGATTTCGCCGCCTTCCGTCCGCTCGGCCACCTGCCGCTGGGGATGACGGCCCATGTGGTGTTCACGGCGCTCGATCCGACCGCGCCCGCGACCGCATCGCCGACTATGATTGGTGAAGTGATTCGCAAATCGATCGGGTTCTCCGGGGCGTTGATGAGCGACGACATCTCGATGGGAGCGCTGAGCGGCACGATCGGCGAGCGCACGCGCGCCGCCATCGCGGCCGGCTGCGATCTGGCGCTCCACTGCAACGGCCGGCTCGACGAGATGCAGGCGGTGGCGCAGGAGTCGCCGATCCTCGGCGGAGCGGCGGCACGGCGCACCGACGCCGCGCTGGCGGCGCGCCGCCAGCCCGACGATATCGATCTCGCGGCCGCGCGCGCTCGCTTTGCGCAACTCTTGGCGCGTGACGATGCCAAAGTGGTCGTGTCATGATGATCGCGCAACCTCCGTTCACCACCGACATCGTCGCCGAGCGCGCCGAAGACGAGCCGGCGCTGATTGTCGACGTCGAAGGCTTTGAGGGCCCACTCGATCTGCTGCTGACGCTGGCGCGGAACCAGAAGGTGGATCTCGCAAAGATCTCCATCCTGGCGCTCGCCGACCAGTATCTCGCCTTCATCGAGCAGGCGCGGCAGCTCCGCCTCGAGCTTGCCGCCGACTATCTCGTCATGGCGGCGTGGCTCGCCTACCTCAAATCGCGGCTGCTGCTGCCCGAAACCGAA
Source organism: Xanthobacteraceae bacterium (assembly GCA_035259885.1). Taxonomy (GTDB): domain Bacteria; phylum Pseudomonadota; class Alphaproteobacteria; order Rhizobiales; family Xanthobacteraceae; genus DATFWC01. Next base: position 14,852 of record DATFWC010000237.1, on the reverse strand, counting down.
GAAGCCGAAGGGCCGACGGCGGAGGACATGGCGAACTCGCTCGCCTTGCGCCTGAAGCGGCTCGAGGCTTTTCGCGCCGTGGCGCAGGAGCTCATGGGCCTGCCACAGCTCAGCCGCGACGTGTTCGCGCGCGGCGCGCCGGAGCCGATCGTCGACATCAAGCATCCGCAATGGAAGGCGACGCTGTACGACCTGCTCTCGGCCTATGCGGCGCAGCGGCAGAAGCAGGCGCTGGCGCATGTGGAGCTGCCGCATCGCACAGTGTGGTCGCTCGCCGACGCGCGCACCGCGCTTGAACGGCTGATCGGGAGCGCGACCGACTGGACGCGGCTCGACCAGTATCTCATTGCCTATGTGGTCGAGCCGTCACAGCGCGCGACCGTGATGGCTTCGAGTTTTGCCTCGACGCTCGAGCTGGTACGCGAAGGGCTCATCGAGCTTCATCAGCATGCCGCATTTGCGCCGCTCTATCTGCGCAAACGCGCGGCCGAAAACCAAGCCGACGCGAGCGGCAGAACGCCGCCGGTCGCTACAAACGAGGGATAGGAAGCATGCCCCGTCTGGCCAGGAGCCAAGCGGTCGCCGAGGAGACGAGCGTGACCGAGTTGCGTCCCGAGCATTTGCGTCTGCTCGAAGCCATGCTGTTCGCATCGGCCGAGCCGCTCGATGCGGCGACGCTGGCGGAGCGCCTGCCGGAGGAGATGGACGTCGAGGCGGCGCTCGAAGCACTGCAGCAGGAATATGCGACACGCGGCGTCAATCTGGTCCGCATTGCCGGCAAGTGGACCTTCCGTACCGCCACCGACCTCTCCTGGCTGCTGTCGCGCGAGGCGGTGGAGACGCGCAAGCTGTCGCGCGCCGCGCTCGAGACGCTCGCCATCATTGCCTATCACCAGCCGGTGACGCGCGCCGAGATCGAGGACATCCGCGGCGTCAGCGCGTCGAAGGGCACCCTTGACGTGCTGCTGGAGACCGGCTGGATCCGGCCGCGCGGCCGCCGCAAGGCGCCCGGCCGCCCGCTCACCTTCGGCACTACCGAGGCGTTCCTGGCGCACTTTGGCCTCGAGAGCTTGAGCGTCCTGCCGGGCCTGGAGGAGTTGAAAGGGGCGGGGCTGTTCGACGGCCGCCTGCCGGCGGGCTTCGCGATGCCGGCGCCGTCCGATGATCCGGCTCTGCGCGAGGACGAGGAGCCGCTGGAGGAGGGCGACCTCGACCTCGGGCTTGCCCCGCGGGTGTCGCGCGTCGATGAGGAGTGAGCGTTGCTCGAGCGTGAGGTGGGGGAGGCCGGTTGGCTGCGCCAGCGCCACCACAGGGGCCGGACGCCGGCCACCATCGCGGCGCGCCTCACCTTCGACAACGTGCATCATCGCTACGGCGACGTCGCGTCGGTTTCCGGCTTCAGCCTCGACGTCGCGCCCGGCGAGATCGTCGTCCTGATCGGCCATTCGGGCTGCGGCAAGACCACGGCGCTGCGGCTCGCGGCGGGTGTGGAGGTACCGAGCGCCGGCCGCATCCTCATCAACGATCGCGAGGCGTCTGGTGCGGCGGAATTTCTGCCGCCAGAGCAGCGCGGCGTCGGTCTCATGTTCCAGGACTACGCGCTGTTCCCGCACCTCACCAACCTCGCCAACGTGATGTTCGGGCTGCGCGGCCTTCCGCGCCAAGAGGCGATCGCGGAAGCTCGGCTGGCGCTCGACCGCGTCGGGCTGGCCGACTATGCCGATGCCTATCCGCACATGCTGTCGGGCGGCGAGCAGCAGCGGGTCGCGCTGGCGCGCGCGGTGGCGCCGCGGCCGAGCGTGCTGTTGATGGACGAGCCGTTCTCCGGCCTCGATCGCAGCCTGCGCGACGAAGTGCGCGAGGACACGCTGGCGGTCCTGCGCGAGAGCCGCGTCACCTGCGTCATCGTCACCCACGATCCGGAAGAGGCGCTGCGCATGGCCGACCGCATCGCCCTGATGCGCCAGGGAACCCTGGTGCAGGTCGACGTGCCGGAGGCGATCTATCGCCGGCCGATCGATCTGTTCGTGGCGCGGTTCTTCTGCGAGCTCAATGAAATTTCCGGCGTGGTGCGCGGCGGCAAGGTCGATACGCCGGTCGGCGCATTCGCGGCGCCCGGCCTGGCGGAAGGGTCCGCCGCCGTGGTGGCGATCCGGCCGACCGGCATCCGCCTGCGTGCGCCCGGCGCCGGGATTCCCGGCCGGCTCGAGCGCCGCCGCTTTCTCGGCGTCGTCGATATGTTTGAGGTTGCGGTTAACGGCATCGACCGCTGGCTGAAAGGTCGCACCCGCGAATCCATCGCATTTGCCGCCAAGGACGAGGTCGCGATCGAGATTGACCCGGCCGAAGTCCTTGTTTTTGCCGCGCCCGAAGCCTAGGTTTCGGATGAAACAGACGGGTTTGGGCGGCCCGTCGGCGTGGAGGCATTTCTGATGGGTGGTTTGAGCATCTGGCACTGGATCGTCGTCATCGCGATCGTCCTGCTGCTGTTCGGGCGCGGCAAGATTTCCGAGCTAATGGGCGACATGGCCCAGGGCATCAAGGCCTTCAAGAAGGGAATGGCGGACGACGATACCGCCAAGGCCGAGCCGCCGAAGACCGAGCCGGTCAGGAGCATCGATCACCAGCCGGCCAGCACCACGGCGCCCGACATGCAGAACCGGGCCACGACCGAGAAGAAGTTCGAAGGCGGCACGGTCTAGTCACCAAGCTCGGTGCGGCGCACCTGAAGGACCGGAATGGGTGAAGGGGCGCCGGCCGCTGGCTCGCGCCCCTTGGAGTTGATGACGTCATGTTCGACATCAGTTGGGGCGAGCTCATCCTCATCGGCGTGGTCGCGCTGATTGCGATCGGCCCGAAGGAACTGCCCGCCGCGCTGCGCACGCTCGGCCAGTGGACGACCAAGATCCGCCGCATGGCCAACGATTTCCAGAACCAGTTCAACGAGGCGATGCGCGAGGCCGAGATGGCCGACCTCAAGAAGCAGGTCGACACGCTGACTTCGAGCTTCGATCCGATGGAAACGGTGCGCCGGGAGATCGAAAGCGCGGTGGACGACAAGCCGCCGTCGGCGCTGGCGACCCCGGAATCGGCCGCGAGCGCCGCGCCGGCGGCTGCCGCCGACGCGCCGAGCGCCTATGCACCGGGCGGTGCGGACACGAGCGCGGCGCCGGTATCACCGCAGCCCACCACCACCGACGCCGACAAGGCGCTCGCCCCGGGTGAGGCGGGCAGCGCCAAGCGGGGAGATCCGCCGGCATGAGCCGCGACGAGGAAGAGAAGGAGATCGAGGCGACCAAGGCGCCGCTGATGGAGCATCTGATCGAGCTGCGCGCGCGGCTGATCAAGGCGCTCATCGCGCTCGGCATTGCGGTGGTGGCGTGCTTCTTTTTCGCCAAACAGATCTACAACGTTCTGACCTGGCCCTACTGCTGGGTCGCCGGCCCGGAGTGCAAGTTCATCTATACCGGGCTGCTGGAATATTTCGTCGTGCAGCTCAAGCTGGCGCTGTTCGGCGGCGCCTTCCTGGCGTTTCCGGTGGTGGCGACGCAGATCTACATGTTCGTCGCGCCGGGACTCTATCGCAACGAGCGGCAGGCCTTCCTGCCGTATCTCGTGGCGACGCCGATCTTCTTCCTGCTCGGCGCAGCCTGCGTGTACGGCCTGGTGTGGCCGATGCTGGCGCGCTTCTCGCTCGCCATGCAGCAGTCAGCCGGGGAAGGGCACGCGGCGATCGAGCTCCTGCCCAAGGTCGACGACTACCTGACCTTGATGATGAAGCTCATCTTCGCGTTCGGGATCGCGTTCCAATTGCCGGTGATCCTGACGCTGCTGGGCCGCGTGGGCATCATCACGTCGGAGCAGCTTCGGGCCAAGCGGCGCTATTTCATCGTCGGCGCCTTCGTCATCGCCGCCGTGCTCACGCCGCCCGACGTGATCAGCCAGCTGTCGTTGGCGGTCCCGCTCATGCTGCTGTACGAGGGCTCGATCTGGTCGGTGCGCTGGGTGGAGAAGAAGGCGACGACGGCGTCCGGCCCCGCCAGTACCCAGGCCAATCCGGCGGAATGATGCGCTCCGCGGCTGGCTTTTTCAGCGCATTTGTATAATACGGCGCCTCGATCCGTCGTGCCCGTATTTCCGGGCATCTGCGGATGGCCGGATCGCTCCGGGCCTGACACTATCGAAGCGCCAGCGCCATGCACGACATCAAATGGATTCGTGACAATGCCGACCAGTTCGCCCGTGGGCTCGAGCGGCGCGGCATGCCGGCGGCGGAAGGCGACGCGCTGATCAAGACGCTTCTGAGCCTCGACGAGCGCCGCCGTAGCGCCATTGCCAAGCTGGAGCAGGCGCAGGCGCGCCGCAACGCCGCCTCCAAGGAGATCGGCCAGGCCAAAGCCAAGAAGGACAACGCGCGCGCCGACAAGCTGATGGCCGAGGTCGCCGAGTTGAAGGACAGCATCCCGGCGCTCGAAACGGCAGCCAAGGAGGCGGAAGCCGGGCTGGAGAAAAGGCTTGCCGAGCTTCCCAACCTGCCGGCCGACGATGTGCCCGACGGCCACGACGAGACTGGAAATGTCGAGCGGCACCGGTTCGGTGCCAAGCGCGACTACGGCTTCGAGCCCAAGCAGCATTTCGACCTGGGCGAAGCGCTCGGACAGATGGATTTCGCGGTCGCGGCCAAGCTGTCGGGCGCCCGCTTCGTCGTGCTCAAGAAGGGTTTGGCGCGGCTCGAACGTGCGCTGGCCCAGTTCATGCTCGATGTTCATACCGGCGAGCATGGCTACACCGAAGTGGCGCCGCCCCTGCTGGTGCGCGACGACACCATGTTCGGCACCGCGCAGCTGCCGAAATTCGCCGAGGATCAGTTCCGCACGACGACGGATCTCTGGCTCATTCCCACCGCCGAGGTGCCGCTGACCAACCTCGTGCGCGGCGACATCCTCGAGGAGGCGGAGCTGCCGCTCCGGCTCACTGCCGGCACGCCGTGCTTCCGCGCCGAGGCCGGCGCCGCCGGCAAGGACACCCGCGGCATGATCCGCCAGCATCAGTTCAACAAGGTGGAGCTGGTCTCGATCACGACGCCGGAGCAGAGTTTTGACGAGCACGAGCGCATGCTGTCGTGTGCTGAAGAGGTGCTGCGCCGGCTCGACCTGCATTACCGCGTCGTGACGCTGTGCACCGGCGACATGGGGTTTGCCGCACAGAAAACCTACGACATCGAGGTGTGGCTGCCGGGGCAGGGGGCCTATCGCGAGATCTCGTCGTGCTCGAACTGCGGCGAGTTCCAGGCGCGGCGCATGAGCGCGCGCTATCGCACCAGGGAAGGCCGGCAGGTGCGGCCGGTGCACACGCTTAACGGCTCGGGCGTCGCGGTCGGGCGCGCGCTGATCGCCGTCATGGAGACCTATCAGCAGGGCAACGGCTCGATCGCGGTTCCCGACGCGCTGCAGCCCTACATGGGCGGCGTGAAGGTGATCGACTAGGATGAGCCATTGATGCGCATCCTCATCACCAACGACGACGGCATCCACGCGGCGGGTCTCGACGCCTGCGAGCAGATCGCGCGGGCGCTGTCGGACGATGTGTGGGTGGTGGCACCGGAATACGATCAGTCCGGCGTGTCGCATTCGCTCTCGCTCAACGACCCCCTGCGGCTGCGCGAGATCGGCGACCGCCGCTTTGCCGTGAAGGGTACGCCCACCGACTGCGTGATCATGGGTGTGCGCCACATCATCAACGGCAAGGCCGCCGACCTTGTGCTGTCCGGGGTCAACCGCGGGCGCAACGCGGCCGAGGACGTGCACTATTCCGGCACGGTGGCGGGCGCCACCGAGGGCACCGTGCTGGGGATTCCGTCGTTCGCGCTGTCGCAGGCCTATACGGCTGCCAACCGCGAGCACCCGCATTGGGAAACCGCGATCCAGCACGGGCCCGAGATCATCCGCCGGGTGCTGCAGACCGGCATCCCGCGCGACGTGCTGGTCAACGTCAATTTCCCCGACTGCGCGCCCGACGAGGTAAAGGGCATCGCCATCACCAGCCAGGGCAAGCGCGACCAGGAACTGTTGCGCATCGAGGCGCGCCGCGACGGCCGCGGCAATCCGTACTACTGGGTGGCGTTCGAGCGTCTGCGCACGCCGTTCCGCGACGGTACCGACCTGTCGGCCCTCGCCGACAACCGCATCGCCGTGACGCCGCTGCGGCTCGACCTCACCGACGAGCCGTTCATGACCAAGCTCGCCGAGGTGTTTGGGTGATGCTCGGCACGGTCGTGTCCGCGCAGGCGGGCACCCATGATCACCGTAAAAGGGATCATTCTACGAAATTCGTGGTCATGGGTTCCCGCATAGGCGGGAACGACCCGAGCAGGTATCATCACCGCCCGATGCTGGTGAGGATGTGCTCGAGGTTGGCGAGCTGGAACGGCTTCTGCAGGGTGGGGCGGTCGCGGTAGGGCTCGGGCAGGCCGCGTTCGCCATAGCCGGTGGAGAACACGAACGGCACGCCGCGTTCCATCAGCAGGTCGGCCACCGGATAGACCGCGTCGCCGTTGAGATTGACGTCGAGGATCGCCAGGTCGAAATCGGAATTGCGCGCCAGCGCGATGGCCTCGCTCAGGCCGCCGGCCGAGGCGGCGACGCCGTAGCCAAGATCCGCCAGCATGTCCTCGAGCAACATGCGGATCATGATCTCGTCTTCCACCACGAAGACGCGGCGTGACGATGTTGGTTCACCTGCAGAGCTCATCTATTGCTCACCATAGAGAGGGATGTCGATCGTGCATACGAGTCCGCTGCGAGCAAAGTCGAGTCGCACTTCGCCCGAGCTTTCCTGAGCCAGCCCGCGGATCAGGCGCGAGCCGAAGCCCTGTCGCGCCGGAGCCTTGACTGGTGGCCCGCCCGCTTCTTCCCACCTGATGTACAATCGTGGCGGATCGGCATCGTTGAGGACGTTCCAATCGACCCGCAACGACCCTTCGGGCCTGGCCAGCGCACCATATTTGGCTGCGTTGGTGGCAAGTTCATGGAACGCCATGACCAGCGATACCGCGGCCTTTGGCCCCACCTGGACGTCCTGGCCGGGCAGGTCGAATCGCCGGTTCTGCTCGTCGGAATAGGGGGTCAGCACGCGTTCCGCAATATCCTTGAGCGACGCTCCGCCCCAGTTGCTCTCGGTCAGCAGGTTGTGCGCCTCGGCCAGCGCCATGACGCGCGCCTCGAAGCCGGCGCGGAACGCTTCCGCCGAGTCGGAATGGCGCAGCGTCTGCGTGGCGATCGACTGCACGATCGCCAGCGTGTTCTTGACCCGGTGATTGAGCTCGCCCAGGAGCAGCGTCTGCTGCTGCTCGATGCGCCGCCGCTGGGCGAGCTCGCTCTCCGCCGCGCGGAACAGGTTGGCATTGTCGATGGCGATCGCCGCCTGCGCCGCGATGCCGGCGACAATGTGCTCGGCCCGTTCGGTGAACATCCGGGCCTTCTCGTGCCCGAAGAACAAGCCGCCCAGAACCTCGCCGGAGCGCGAGATCACCGGCACTGCCAGGTAGCTGACGACCGGGAGATGCCCCTTCGGCAGCCCGAAATGGGGTGCGTTCTTGCCGTAGCGAGGGTCCTTGCGGATGTCGTCGGAACGGACGATGCCGGTGCCGCGGAAGGTCGGCTCGAACAGCTGCGTGTTGCGCGGCATGGGGAACTGGGCGAACTTCTCGCGCGGCGCGCCCGATATGGTGTAGAGCGTGTAGCGTTCGCCATTCTCGTCGAGCACCTTGTAGAAGAACGAGCCGAACTGTGCGCCCGACAGCTCGGTCGCCGCGTCGGTGGCCGTCTGCACGAGGCGCTCGAGGTCGAGATTGGCTGCCAGCATCGTGCCGGTCCGGTTGAGGATTTCCAGCGTGCGCGTCTCCTCGCGCAGCGATTCCTCGGCGCGCTTGCGATCCGTGATGTCGAGCGAGACGCCGGCCATGCGGGTGGCCGCGCCGGTGTGGTCGTAGACGGCGCGGCCGCGCACGCGCAGCCAGTGCACGGTTCCGTCCGGCCAGATGTTGCGATATTCGATGTCGAGCGTACCGCGCGACGCCAAAGCCTCGTCCACGGCTTTTTCATGGCGCTCGCGGTCGTCGGGATGGATCGCCGCCAGCAGCGTGTCGTATTTGAACTCATGGTCGGGCGCGCGGCCCCAGTTGGCCTTGTAGATGTCCGAGGTGAACAGCAACTCGCGGGTGCTGACGTCGACCTCCCACGACCCGAGGTCGCCCGCCGTCAAGGCAAAGCTCAGGCGCTCGTCGGGCGACCAGCCCGGGTTGGAGCCGTTCGCGCCCGCCGTCTCAGTGGTGCGACGCGCGTTCATGCCCGGGCCGGTTGTGGCATCGGCGGCCTTGTCATGTCGGGTGTTCAGCTTAGGTCCCCATAGCGACTCAATACTTCCCCGCGGGAAACAACCGGCGGGGCAAACAGTTCCATCGGCGACGTCGCCATACAAACCGCCGCCGTTCATGATAAGGACGGACAGGCCAACAGGGAGCAGGGGTGTGGCCAGGCGTCAGCCAGCGGATGACAGTGTCGGCCGGATGGAATTTCTCCTGAGCCTGCGGCGGCGCGGGATCAGCAACGCGGCCGTCCTCAAGGCCATGGACGAGGTGCCGCGCGAGCAGTTCGTCGACGCCGACTACGCCGATTGTGCCTATGCCGACCAGGCGCTCCCTATCTCGTGCGGGCAGACCATCAGCCAGCCCTATGTGGTGGCCTATATGACCGAGCAGCTCGACGTCCGGCCGGAACACCGGGTGCTCGAGGTGGGAACCGGGTCCGGCTACCAGGCGGCCGTGCTGGCGCATCTCGCCCGCGAGGTCATCACGGTGGAGCGCTATCGGACCCTGGCCGACGCGGCCCGCCGCCGCCTGCAACGGGTCGGCCTCACCAATGTCACGGTGGTGCTTGGCGACGGCCTGATCGGCGTGCCGGAGCATGCGCCCTATGACCGGATCGTCGTGACCGCCGCCGCCGAGCGGATTCCCGATGCGCTGGTGGACGAGCTGACCGAGCGCGGTGTCATGGTGCTGCCGGTGGGGCCGCATGGCGATGCGCAACGGATCGTGCGGCTCACCAAGACCGACAAGGGCGTTGCCCGCGAGGATCTGATCTGGGTGCGGTTCGTGCCCCTGCTGCCCGGCCAAGCCCGCGAATTGTGAGGATTTTCTGCAACAGGTGTTAAGGTTGAGCACTCGTTGCCAAAAATTAAAGACTTGTTTACATCGGCTTGATTAACTCGCCCGGTCTGTAAGTTGCGTCCGAGTGAGTTAGAGCATGCGTTTCCTCGCCGAATGCCGTGCGCGTTCGTCCGCGCGAGTTGCCCTCGTGGCCCTGCTGGCGGCCGCAGCCGCCGGTTGCAGCACCGATATCAACCGCTTCAACGAAAACCCGTTCTCCAACCCGTTCTCCGGATCGCAAGCGCCGAAACCGGTGGCGAGCGACAACGCCATGGCGGCTCCGGGCGGCCAGGTCGATGCCCAAAGCCTCCCGGCCCCGTCGCGGCCGGCCAATGTGGCATCCACCGGCCCGAGCAGCGCATCCCGTCCGTCCCATGCTGCAGCGGCCCCGTCGCGCGCCCGTCCGGCCGCGCCCAAGGCGGCCTCCAGCGGCATCCATGTGGTCGGGCCCGGCCAAAACCTCACCTCCATTGGCCGGCTCTATGGCAAAACGCGCCGGGAGCTTGCCAAGGCCAACGACATCGAGCCATCCGCCGTGGTCCGCGTGGGTCAGCGGCTGACCATTCCGGGCGTGCGCCAGGCCGACATCAAGCTGGCGAGCCATGCGTCGGCACGCGAGCCAGCCGCGTCATCCGCCCCGGCGGCGCACGCCAAGCCAGCGGCCGCGTCCGTCGCCCAAGCCGGCTCCCAACCGGCCACCGCCCGGCTCGCCACCCCAACCGAGAGCCCCGAGCCGCGCCCCGCGTCGGCAACCGCCGAACTCACCGGCTCGGTGCCGAGCTTCCGCTGGCCGGTACGCGGACGCGTCATCGCTGGCTACGGCGCCAAGGTGAACGGCGCCGCCAACGACGGCATCAATCTTGCGGTGCCGGAGGGCACCTCGGTGAAGGCGGCCGATGACGGCGTCGTCGCCTATGCGGGCAATGAGCTCAAGGGCTACGGCAACCTGGTGCTGGTGCGGCACGCCAATGGCTTCGTCACCGCCTATGCCCATGCCAGCGAGATCAAGGTGAAGCGGGGCGACCCGGTGAGGCGCGGGCAGGTCCTGGCGCTCGCCGGCCAGACCGGCAACGTCAACTCGCCGCAGCTCCACTTCGAGATCCGCAAGGGTTCGACCGCGATCGATCCCAACCAGTACCTCAGCGGCAATCCGTAAAGCGTCGGTGATCCGCTCGACCGGCGTCCACGAGACCTCCCGGCACTGATCAGCGCGGGACGGCCGGCGGTGCCAGCGCAACGCCGAGCCGCCCCGCGAGGTCCTGCACGTATTGCCAGGCAACGCGCCCCGAGCGCGCCCCGCGCGTCGTCGCCCATTCGAGCGCCTCGCGCCGCAGTTCCTCTTCCCCGATCGGAATGCGGTAGTAGCCGACATAGCCCTCGACCATGGCCAGGTATTCGTCCTGGCTGCAGCGGTGGAAGCCCAGCCACAGGCCAAAGCGGTCCGACAGCGAGACCCGCTCCTCCACGGCCTCGCCGGGGTTGATCGCGGTCGACCGTTCATTCTCCATCATCTCGCGCGGCATGAGATGGCGGCGGTTGGACGTCGCATAGAAGATGACGTTGTCGGGGCGTCCCTCGATGCCGCCTTCCAGCACCGCCTTGAGCGACTTGTAGGATGTGTCGGCGACGTCGAAGGAGAGATCGTCGCAGAACATGATGAAGCGGGCGCGCGCCGTGCGCAGGATCGCCATGAGATCCGGCAGGCTTTCGATGTCCTCGCGGTGAATCTCCACGAGCTTGAGGTCGCGGTCCTTCGCCGCCGTGAGCTTGGCGTTGACATGGGCATGCACGGCCTTGACCAGGGACGACTTGCCCATGCCGCGCGCGCCCCAGAGCAGCGCGTTGTTGGCCGGCAGGCCGCGGGCAAAACGCTCGGTATTGTCGAGCAGCACGTCGCGCACGCGGTCGACGCCCTTGAGCAGCGACATGTCGACGCGGTTGACATGCGGCACCGGGGTCAGTCGCTGCCCCTCCGGATGCCACACGAAGGCATCGGCAGCCGCCAGGTCGGGCGCCGCCGGCGCGCGCGGGGCCAGGCGCTCGAGGGCCGCTGCGATGCGCTTGAGCGTGTCGGCCAGGAAGGGAAGCTCGGTGCGATCGGACATGAGGACAGTTTCCCTTACCGGCGGCCGCCCTGCGCCGCAAGGCGGCCGCGCCCGCGCGGCTGAATGGCCGCGGACCAAAGGTGCCGGCGGCGCCGGCCCCGGCGTTGCAATTGCGCCGGCTACCGTTATATTCCGCGCCAATTTCGGGCGCCCGCCCTGGGTCGCTTGGCGGCCCGCACGGCGAGCCGACGAGGCAAGAGGACAAGGATGCTCATCTCGCCCGCGTTCGCCCAGGGCGCTGCGACTGATGCTTTCGGATTGCAGTCGCCGATCTGGATGATGGTCGCTATCTTCGCGATCATGTATTTCCTGATGATCCGTCCGCAGCAGCGTCGCGTGAAGGAGCACCAGGAACTGGTCAAGAATCTCCGCCGCGGCGACACCGTCATCACCTCCGGCGGGCTGGTCGGCAAGGTGACCAAGGTGGTCGACGACGAGCAGATCGAAATCGAGATCGCCGACGGCATTCGCGTGCGCCAGGTCAAATCGATGGTGCAGGGCGTGCGCGTCAAGGGCGAGCCCGCCAAGGAAGAAGCCGCCGGCTAGAGTCCGGCGCGACTGGGACGATCCATGCTCTACTTCTCGCGCTGGAAGGCGGCGGCGGTACTTCTGACGGCATTGATCGTCTGCCTTTTCGCGGTGCCCAATTTCTTTCCCGAGCGCACGTTCCAGGCGCTGCCCAAATGGGCGCAGCGCCAGATCGTGCTCGGCCTCGACCTGCAGGGCGGATCGCACATCCTGCTCGAGGTCGATGCCAATGCGGTGCGCAAGGAAAAGCTCCAGTCGCTCGCCGACGACGTCCTGCGCGTGCTGCGCGAGGCACGCATTCCGTTCACCGGCCGCGCCGTGCGCGGCGACCGTGTCGAGGTGCGGATCACCCGCGAGGCCGACCTGCCGCAGGCGCTCTCCAAGCTGCGCGAACTGTCGCAGCCGCTGGGCGGCCTGCTCAGCGCCACCGGCCAGCGCTCGATCGAGATCACCGACAGCGGCGGCGGCCTGATCCAGCTGCGGCCGACCGACGCCGCGCTCACCGAGCGCATCCGCCAGGCGGTCGAGCAGTCGATCCAGATCGTCGACCGCCGTGTCAACGAGCTCGGCACGGTGGAGCCGTCGATCCAGCGCCAGGGCGTCGACCGCATCCTGGTGCAGGTCCCGGGCCTGCAGGATCCGACCCGCCTCAAGGAGCTCCTGGGCAAGACCGCAAAGCTCACGTTCCGCCTGGTCGACGTCACCGGATCGCCCGACGAGGCCTTGCAGGGGCGGCCGCCGCCTGACTCCGAGCTTCTCTACGGCACGGCGAAGGAAGGAAAGCAGCCCTACCTGATCAAGAAGCAGGTCATGGTGTCGGGCGAGGACCTGACCGACGCCCAGCCCGGCTTCGACCAGCGTACCAGCGAGCCGATCGTCACCTTCCGCTTCAACAACAACGGCGCGCGCCGCTTCGCCCAGGTGACGCAGGAGAACGTCGGGCGCCCGTTCGCCATCGTGCTCGACAACGAGGTCATATCGGCGCCGGTCATCCGCGAGCCCATCCTCGGCGGGTCGGGCCAGATCTCGGGCAGCTTCAGCGTCGAGCAGGCCAACGACCTCGCCATCCTGCTGCGCGCCGGCGCGCTGCCGGCGCCGCTGACAATCATCGAGGAGCGCACCGTCGGCCCCGGCCTCGGCCAGGACTCCATCGCCAAGGGCAAGCTCGCGTCCTATGTCGGATCGCTCATGGTGATCGTGTTCATGTTCGTGACCTACGGGATATTCGGCCTGTTCGCCAACGTCGCGGTCGCCATCAACGTCGCCATGATCTTCGGCGTCCTGTCGCTGCTCAATGCCACGCTGACGCTGCCCGGCATCGCCGGCATCGTGCTCACGGTCGGCATCGCGGTGGACAGCAACGTGCTGATCTACGAGCGTATCCGCGAGGAAGTGCGCCACGGCAAGACCCCGATCACGGCGATCGACGCCGGGTTCACCCGCGCGCTGGCCACCATCCTCGACTCCAACATCACCACCTTCATCGCCGCCGCCGTGCTGTTCTTCATCGGGACCGGGCCGGTGCGCGGCTTCGCCGTGACGCTCGGCATAGGCATCGTCACCACGGTCTTCACCGCCTTCACGCTGACGCGCTTGATCGTGGCATGGTGGGTGCGGATGTGGCGGCCGCGCACGGTGCCGATCTGATCAGCGGGAGCGCCGGATCGTGCTGTATGTGATCGCTGCTGTCGTATTGGCCATCATTGCGGTGGTCTGCGTGCTGGTCGTCATCGGTGTTATCCCGCACCTGCGGCTGGTGCCCGACGACACCAAGTTCGATTTCATGCGCTTCCGGCGCATCAGCTTTCCCATTTCGGCGGCGCTGTCGGTTCTGGCGGTTTTCCTCTACTTCTATCACGGGCTCAACTTCGGCATCGACTTCGTCGGCGGCACGCTGATGGAGGTGCAGGCGAAGTCGGGCCCCGCCGATCTCGCCAAGATGCGTACCACGCTGAACGGCCTTCACCTCGGCGAAGTGCACCTGCAGCAGTTCGGCGGCCCCGCCGACGTGCTCATCCGCATCTCGCAGCAGCCCGGCGGCGAGGAGGCGCAGCAGGCGGCCGTGCGCAAGGTGCGCGAAGCGCTCGGCGACGAGGTCGACTATCGCCGCGTCGAGGTGGTGGGCCCGCGCGTGTCCACCGAGCTGCTCGCCTATGGCACCATCGGCCTCATGCTGGCGATCGTCGCCATCCTGGTCTACCTGTGGTTCCGGTTCGAATGGCAGTTCGCACTCGGCGCCATGATCGCCAACGTGCACGACCTGGTGCTGACCATCGGCTTCATGTCGGTCACCCAGATCGACTTTGACCTCACCAGCATCGCGGCGCTGCTCACCATCCTCGGCTACTCGCTCAACGACACGGTTGTCATCTACGACCGCATCCGCGAGATGCTGCGCCGGTTCAAGCGCATGTCTATGCCGGATCTGTTGAACATTTCCGTCAACTCGACGCTATCGCGTTCGATCATCACGCACGTCACCGTCACGCTGGCGCTGCTGGCGCTGCTCTTGTTCGGCGGCCAGGCCATCCACAGCTTCACCGCCACCATGATGTTCGGCGTCGTCCTGGTCGGCACCTACACGTCGGTGTTCATCGCCTCGCCGATCCTCATCTATCTCGGCGTCGGGACCAGCCGGCTGGCGCAGGGCGAGCCGGAGCCCGAGGCGAAATCCACGACCAAGGCCAAGGTCTAAGACCCGACGTGGCCGGGCCAACCGCCGCGCCGCATCTGCCGCAGCCAGTGCCGGTCGACGCCTACGGCAAGGGCGGCTTCGCCTTTGCCGGCATGTCGCATCGCGGCTCGCTGCTGTGCCTGCCGGACGGGCTGTGGGCCTGGCCGGTCGCATCGCCCGCCGACATCGATGCCGCGGCGCTCGATCCGGTATTCGCCGCGGCCGGCGCGGTCGAACTGTTCATTCTCGGCAGCGGCAAGGATTTCTGGCTCATGCCGCCGTCCTTGCGTGGCCGCTTCGCCGCCGTCGGCATGGCGGTCGAGGTCATGACCACCGGGGC
>DATFWC010000236.1:0-3454 GCA_035259885.1 Xanthobacteraceae bacterium | reverse complement strand
TACACGCCCGTAGCCCGGATGAGCGCAGCGAAATCCGGGGGCGGCCTCTCACTTAATGTCAGCACCGATCGCCGCTCCCGCATATCGCTTCGCTCATGCGGGCTACGAAGGGCTGCTACGACGCGACAGACACTGCCTGGTGTCGTATAGTGGTCCGACGCGGGAGGACCTCATGAAGATCGTGCAGGGCGACGAGCTTGACTGGGTGCGCGGCCTCGAGCACCGCGGTGGGACGTTCCACTACCGCAACCTGATGGAAGGCACGCCCGGCACCATCGACAATTTCCATCTCTCCATGGGCCGCAACGACAAGGATTTCGTGTCGCCGCGCCACCGGCACAATTTCGATCAGTTCCGCTTCCAGATCGAAGGCGACCTCAACTTCGCCTGCGACGGAAAAATGTCGCCCGGCATGGTCGGCTATTTTCCCGAAGGCGCACCTTACGGCCCGCAGACCAGCGAGGCGGCCGCCATGACCATCGTGCTGCAGTTCGGCGGCTCGAGCGGCAGCGGCTATCTCTCGCGCCACGAGGTCAAGCAGGGCATGGACGAGCTCAAGACTCTTGGCACGTTCGAGGCCGGCGTCTATCGCCGCAATGAAGGCGTGCCTGGCAAGCGCAACCAGGATGCCTATGAGGCGATCTGGGCGCAGGTGAACGGTCGCCCCCTCGCCTATCCGAAGCCGCGCTACCCCGGCCCGATCATGATGGATTCGGCGGATTTTTCCTGGGTGCCCACCGACGCGCCCGGCGCGGCGGAAAAGCTGCTCGGCATCTTCACCGAGCGCAGGGCGTCGGCTCGTTTCGTGCGGCTGGCCGCGGGTGCGACGCTTGAGGCTGCCGGCCGCGGTATCTACGTGGTGTGCTCAGGGCATGGCCGCGTCGGCGGCGAGCCGGCGCGCCGCTTCACAACACTGTTCCTCGACCATGGCGAGGCCGTTGCGTTCACGGCCGAGCAGGAGATGGAGCTCCTGCATCTCGGCCTGCCGGACCTGCGCGGCCTGACGGCGGCGCAGCCTGAGGCCTTGCCCGCCGAGGCGGCGGAGTAGCCTTGTCCCGCGCGCAGTGCAGCACGGAGTGATGCACTGCAGACGCGGGACCCCGGTTATTTTTTATCGAGCAAACCGGGGTCCCGGATCAGCAGCGCACCGCTGCCGCGCTCCGCTGCGTCCGGGACACGCAACTACTGCCACGCCCGATTGTCCACCGTGTTCTCATAGGTGGCGCCGGGTGCGACGAGGTCCCAGCCCAGCGTCCAGCGATAGGTGTGGTCGAAGCGCTCGCGCGTGTAGGGCTCCGGCGGCGCATTGAGGATGCGCGAGAGTTTTAGATCCTTGGGCCCGAGCAGGCCGCCCGCCTCCTCGATCAGGTAACGGGCGTACTTTCCGGGATCCTTGTCGATCGCCTCGGCGGCCGCCGCTTCGGCGCGGAACATTTTTCGCAACGTCGGCCCGTCGAGCTCGTCGCCGGCCGCCTCGCTGCGCGTCGAGTGCGATTCGATGATCACGCGCAGCCCTTCCTTCTCGGCGACGCTGATCCACGGCTCCATCAGGCTCACGGCCGCGATTTCGCCGCTGCGCAGCGCCTTCACCCGTTCCTCGTGCGTGCCGGCGTTCACCCACTTGATCTGGTCGCGGTTGAGAAAACCCTCGAGCATCTTGAGCATGGTGAAATGCGAGCCGTTGAACGGGCTCACGGCGATTGGCCGGTTCTTGAGCTGCTCGGGCTCGTAAATGCGCGATTTCGGGTCGACCACGATGGCGAAGGTGGACATGGCGGAGCCGAGCGCCACGATCTTGGCCGGCCGATGGCCCGACTCCACGTTCGACTCCACCGCGCGCTTCATGATGCCCCATTCACACATGCGGAACTGGTCGCATTCGCCCTTCTCGTAGAGCGACTCCATGGTGCGCGAAAAGATGTTGTCGCGCAGCGCCTGGTGATCGGCGCCGCGCTGGCCGGTGCCCGGCGTCTTGACGATCTCGACGTCGAGGCCCTCGTCGCGGAAAAAGCCTTCGTCGCGCGCGACCAGCAGCGGCAGATCGTGGATGGCATTCATCATCGACGCTTTCACGTGCCGGAGCGTCGTCATAACCTGTCCTCCTGTCTGGCGGCCGAGCCGCAGGGTGTCCCATGGGATGCGAAACCCCGGGGGTCGTCGCGATGGTGACAATCGATCAGACGTCTGTCAATTTCCCATATCGTGATCATTGTGCCGGGCGCCGCCGGAGGCCATCATGCTGCGGCGCAGAACCAGGACGTCATCTTGCCTGACAATCTTGCCCGGCTTTACCGGCGCCCCGGCTTCATGATCCGGCGGGCGCACCAGATCGCCGTGTCGCTGTTCCTCGAGGAAACCGGCGCGCTCAAGATCACGACAACGCAATACGGCATCCTGTTCATCCTGCAACAGCGACCCGGCATCGACCAGGTCTCGGTGGCCAAGCTGCTGGGCCTCGACCGGTCGACCACCGGCATGGTGGTCACCCGGCTGGAGCAGGACGGCCTGATCGGCCGCGACAAGGGCCTGGCCGACCGCCGCCGGCACCGCCTGGTGCTGACGCGCGCGGGAAAGGCCATGCTGGAGCGGCTCGCCGAGCCGGCCGAGCGGGCGCAAGCGCGCGTGCTCTCGGCGCTGGCGCCGCGCGAGCGCGAAAAATTTCTCGACATGCTCGACAAGCTCGTACGTAGCCATAACGGCTCGACCCGCGTGCCGCTGCAGGCACGGCCTGCGGCCGCTCCGCCGCAACGCGGCACCACCCGCCGGGCATCACCGGCTGGCACGACGAAAAAATCCGCGCGCCCGCGCCCACGCTAAGAGAGGCCACATGAAGTTCGGTGTGTTCGACCACATGGACCGCAACGCGCTCACCCTCGGCGAGCAATACGCGGACCGGCTCAAGCTGATCGAAGCCTACGAGCGCTGCGGCTTCCATTGCTATCACCTGGCCGAGCACCACGCGACGCCGCTCGGCATGGCGCCGTCGCCGAGCGTGTTCCTGGCCGCAGTGGCGCAGCGCACGAAGCGCCTCAAGTTCGGTCCACTCGTCTACACGCTGCCCATGTATCACCCGCTGCGGGCGGCGGAGGAAATCTGCATGCTCGACCACCTGAGCGGCGGGCGGCTGCAGGTCGGGGTGGGGCGCGGGATCTCGCCGCACGAGCTCGAGCATTACGGCGTCGCGCCGGCGGAGGCGCAGGCGCGCTACCTGGAAGCCTTTTCCGTCGTACTGGCGGCGCTGACGCAGAAGACCGTCACCTTCGAGGGCAGATTCTACCGCTTCCGCGACGTGCCGATGGAGATGGCGCCGGTCCAGCGTCCGCATCCGCCGCTGTGGTACGGGGTCGGCAATGTCGAGGCGGTGGCGTGGACGGCCCGCAACGCCGTCAACATCGTATGCAACGTCCCGGCCGGGCGGGCGCGCGAGATTTTTTCCCGCTATCGCGCCGAATGG
>DATFWC010000235.1:0-2860 GCA_035259885.1 Xanthobacteraceae bacterium | reverse complement strand
GCCGATCTGGTCGAGCCAGAACGACACGTGGTGCAGCCGCCCCGGGATGGAGGAGAAATCCGCCACCATGCCGAGGTCATGGGCGCGCTCGCAGGTGGTCAGCATGCCGAAGATCGGCATGTCCGGGTGCTCGTCCAGCACGGTCCATTCCATGAAACGGAAGCCGAGCGTGTCGCGGTACCAGTGGAAATTGTCCATGATATTGGCGCTGGTGACCGTGACGTGGTCGAGCGTGCGCGCCGCGATGCCGCGCGGCGCGTAGCGCTGCGGACGGTTGGGATAGTTGGGAGCCAGCTCCGCCGGCGGCTGGAAGCGCTCGGTCTCCCAGAAAATCTCCTGCAGGTGGCCGCCGGGATTGCGGAAGCGGAAGGCGGGCCCGTGACCGGGCGTCTCGGTGTACCAGCCGACGCCGGCGCCGCCGGTCTCCAGCCGCTCGACCGCCACCTCGAGCTCGTACGGGCCGGCCGCACGCCAGCCGATATGGCCGAGCGCCGGCGCCGGCCCTTCGCTGAGCACCAGCTCGTGGTGCAGATGCGAGCCCCAGCCGCGCAGGTAGACCGAGTTGCCCTGGCGCGCGGTCTCGATCAGGCCCATCACGTCGGTGAAGAATTTCAGCGACTCGTCCGGCTTCGGCGTGATGAGCTCGACGTGGGCGAGCTGCGACAACAAGCGACCCATGGTTCTTCCTCCCGATTGTTTTCGCAGGGTGGGCAACGGCGCGCGATCCCGGCATCACATGGTGGGCAAGTTCGCTTGTCGCCTCGTTGCCCACCATCAATGCTGCGGGACAGGCGAATTTGCCCACCCTACAAGCGTATGCGCAGCGCGTGGGCGATCTCGCCGACGACGCCGCGGCGGAACAAGAGGACGCAGGTCACGAAGATCACGCCCTGGATCACCCCCACCCACTGGTCGACCGCCGTGAGATAGTTCTGCATGGTGACGATGACGAAGGCACCGACCACCGGCCCGAACACGGTGCCCAAGCCCCCCACCAGCGTCATCAGCACCACCTCGCCCGACATGGTCCAGTGCACGTCGGTGAGCGAGGCGATCTGGAACGCGATAGCCTTGGTGGCGCCGGCGACGCCGGCGAAGGTGGCCGACAGTACGAAGGCGACCAGCTTGTAGCGATCGGTCTTGTAGCCGAGCGAGATGGCGCGCGACTCGTTCTCGCGGATGGCCTTCAGCACCTCGCCGAACGGCGAGTGGATCACGCGGTGCAGGAACAGGAAGCCGGCGAGGAAGATCACCACAACGAAGGCATACATGGTCATCTGGTCGGCAAGATTGATGAACCCGAACAGCTTTCCACGCGGCACCGCCTGAATCCCGTCCTCGCCGCCGGTGAACTTGGCCTGCAGGGCGAAGAAGTACATCATCTGCGCCAGCGCCAGGGTGATCATGGCGAAGTAGATGCCCTGGCGGCGGATGGCCAGCGCGCCGGCCACGAGGCCGAGCCCGGCCGCGGTGGCGGCGCCGGTGAGGATCGCCAGCTCCGGCGGCAAGCCCCACACCTTGGCGGCATGCGCCGCAAGATAGCTCGCCCAGCCGAAGTAGAGCGCATGGCCGAATGACAGCAGACCGACATAGCCGATCAGCAGGTTGAAGGCGCAGGCGAACAGCGCGAAGCACAGCGCCTGCATCAGGAACAGCGGATAGGCGACGAATGGCGCGATCACCAGCACCGCCACCATGACCACGAAGGCGATCGCCTCGCTGCGATCGCGCAGGGTGCCGGCCGGCACCTTGAGAGTCTCGACTGCCATCACGCCCTCCTGCCGAACAGGCCGGCGGGCCGGATCAGCAGCACGATCGCCATGATGACGAAGATCACGGTGTTCGAGGCCTCGGGGAAGAACACCTTCGTCAGGCCCTCGACCACGCCGAGGCCGAAGCCGGTGACGATGGCGCCCATGATCGAGCCCATGCCGCCGATCACCACCACGGCGAACACCACGATGATGAGGTCGGCGCCCATCTGCGGGCTCACGTTGTAGATCGGCGCCGCCATGACGCCGGCGAGCGCCGCCAGGCCGACACCGAAGCCGTAGGTGAGCGTGATCATGCGTGGCACGTTGATGCCGAAGGCGCGCACCAGCGTCGGGTTCTCGGTGGCAGCGCGCAGGTAGGAGCCGAGCTTGGTGCGCTCGATCACGAACCAGGTGGTGAGGCACACCGCGGCCGAGAACGCCACCACCCAGGCGCGGTAGTTGGGCAGGAACATGAAGCCGAGGTTCTGGCCGCCGGTCAGCGCGTCCGGCATCTGGTAGGGCAGCCCGGAGGCGCCGAAGTAGTTGCGGAACACGCCTTCGATGATCAGCGCCAGGCCGAAGGTAAGCAGCAGGCCGTAGAGATGGTCGAGCTTGTACAGCCACTGCAGGAAGGCGCGCTCGATGATGATGCCGGTGATGCCGACCAGGATCGGCGCCACGACCAGCGCCGTCCAGTAGCCGAGGCCGGCATATTGCAGGAGGAAGAACGCCGTGAACGCGCCCAGCATGTACTGGGCGCCGTGAGTGAAGTTGATGATGTTGAGCATGCCGAAGATGACGGCGAGTCCGAGGCTGAGCAGCGCGTAGAACGAGCCGTTGATGAGGCCGATCAGCAGCTGCCCGAACAGGGCCTGCGAGCTGATGCCGAAGATTTCGAACATGGCCGAACCCCCCGTCGGCGGGGGAACGAAGCCGTTCCCCCGCCTGGCACTCGGGTCAGCTCTTGACCAGCGGGCATCCGCCTTCAGCCAGCGGGCGGAAGGCTTCCTCCGCCGGAATGGTGGCGCGGACCTTGTAGTAGTCCCACGGTCCCTTCGACTCCGCCGGCTTCTTGACCTCGAACAGATACATCGGATGGATCTTGC
>DATFWC010000234.1:0-3386 GCA_035259885.1 Xanthobacteraceae bacterium | reverse complement strand
CCTCAACGCCCAGCGCGCCGCGCGCGCCTTCGAGCGCGCAGGCATCGCGGCCTTCCACATCGAGGACCAGACGTTTCCCAAGCGATGCGGCCACTACGACGACAAGAGCCTCATTCCCAGCGACGAGATGGTGCAGAAGCTCTACGCCGTGCGCGACGCGCTGCACGATCCCGACTTCATCCTGATTGCGCGCACCGACGCCATCGCGGTCGAGGGCTTCGGTGCGGCCATGGACCGTGCTTCGGCCTATGTCGAGGCGGGCGCCGACATGGTCTTCGTCGAGGCGCCGACCACGGAGCACGAGATCGCCGAGATCGCCGCGCGCCTGCCCGGCTGGAAGCTGATCAACATGTTCCAGGGCGGCAAGACGCCGCTGGTGCCGATCTCACGCCTCAAGGAACTCGGCTATCACGTCATCATCATTCCCAGCGACACCCAGCGTGCGGCCATCAAGGCAATGCAGCGGGTGCTGGCCGCCATCGTCCGCGACGGCAGCGCCGCCGCCATGGCGGCCGACATGGCCACGTTCAAGGAACGGGAAGCGGTGGTCGACACCACCGGCTTTCTCGACCGCGGCAAGCGCTACGGCAAATGAGCGCAGGCGCCGGCGATAATCCCTATACGCGCGGGATTGCCGAGTTCGTGGCCGGGCTCACGTATGAGCGCATCCCGGCGGAGGTCATCGCCCGCATCAAGCTGCTGATCCTCGATGCCCTGGGCTGCGCCGTTTTCGCCACCGGGCTGGAGTGGAGCCGCATTCTCCTCGACACGCTCGCGCGTCTCGACGGCTCGCAGGCGTGCGCCGTGTGGGGGACCGGCCAAAGGTTCTCCGCGCCGCATGCGGCGCTGGCCAACGGCACGCTGGTGCAGGGGTTCGAGCTCGACGATGTGCACCGCGCCGGCGTGCTGCACGTGGGCGCCGTTACGCTCCCGGCGCTCATGGCCGTGGTGGAGCTCAAGAGCGGCATGCGCGGCCGCGATTTCCTCACCGCGGCGGTGGCCGGCTACGAGATCGGCCCGCGCGTGGGCCTGTGCATGGGGCCCGAGCACATCGGGCAGGGCTGGCATTCGGGCGCCACCGTCGGCGTGTTTTCTGCTGCCGCGGGAGCCGCTGCCGCATTACGGCTTCCCGCCGGGAAGGTGGTGCATGCGCTCGGCATTGCCGGCACCCAGAGCGCCGGCCTGATGGCGGCGCAATATGGCGCCATGGTCAAGCGCATGCACGCTGGTCGCGCGGCGCAAAGCGGCCTCTATGGCGCACTGCTCGCCGAGGCCGGGTTCACCGGCATTGTCGACGTGTTCGAAAGCCCGTATGGCGGGTTCTGCACCACGTTCTCGCGATCGCACGACCGCTTCCGCCTGGCCGAGCTCACATCCGGCCTCGGCGAGCGGTTCGAGACCATGGGGGTGGCGCTCAAATTCTATGCCTGCGTCGGCAGCAATCACACCGCGCTCGACGCCATCCGCGCCATCCAGGCGCGCCATCCCTTTACGCCCGACCAGGCCGAAAAAATCGTGGTCCATGCCTCGCAGGTCACGGTCGACCACGTGGGCTGGCCCTATCGGCCGCAGGGCATGACCGCCGCGCAACTGAATCTGGCCTTCTGCATCGCCACCCTGTTGATCGAAGGCGATGTCTTCGTCGATCAGTTCTCGCCTCAAACAGCCGTCGATCCGCGCCGCATGGCCTTGGCCGAGCGGGTGGAAGTGCGGCATGATCCCGCCATCACGGCGCGCGGCGCCCGTTCCCGCCACGTGGTGCGGGTGGAGGTGCACCTGTCCGACGGGACGCGGCACGAGGAGACCGTCACGGCGCCGCGCGGCAGCGAGCAGGCATTCGCCAGCGAGGCCGACGTCGTCGCAAAATTTGCCAAGCTCGCCGGAAAGGTGTTGAGCGAGGCGCAGATGGATCGGGTCGCCGGGCTGGTGCTCGGGTGCGACAAGCTCGATGATGTCGGCGTCCTTGTCGATGCGTTGACGAAGCCTTCGAGGAAGCAGCCATGACGCGATATCCGGGGTTTGCCGCTCTGATCATGCTGGCCGTGCTGGCCGCGCCGCCGTCCGCCCGCGGCGAAGCCAGTGAGCTGCGCGTCTCCAAGGGTTTTGGCATCCACTACCTGCCCCTCTACATCATGGAAGGGCAGAAGCTGGTGGAGAAGCACGCGGCGCGGGCCGGTCTCGGCGACGTGAAGGTGAGCTACCGGCTGATCGACGGCGGCAACGTCATCAACGACGCCATGCTGTCGGGCGCGCTCGATATCGCGTCGATCGGGGTTCCCGGGTTCCTCACGCTGTGGGACAAGGCGCGCGCCATTGCCGGGCGCGAGGTGATCGGGCTGTCCGGCGTCGGCGGCGGCTCGGTGTGGCTGATGACGCGCAACCCGAACGTCAAGACGCTGGCCGACTTCACCGACAAGGACCGTATCGCGGTTCCCGGCATCAAGACGTCGTTCGTCGCCGTGGTGCTGCAGATGGCGGCGGCCCAGGCGTTCGGTCCGGAGAACTACGCCAAGCTCGATCACCTCACGGTCGGCATCCCGCACCCGGACGCGCTCGCCGCCATGCTCGCCGGCCGCACCGAGATCACCGCCCACTTCTGCTCGCCGCCGTTCTCCTATATCGAGCAGGACACGCCCGGCATCCGCCGGGTGATCAACTCCGCCGACGTGCTCGGCGCGCTCACCATCATCATGGCCTACACGACGCGAAAGTTTGCCGACGCCAACCCTAAGCTTGCGCAGGCCTTCGTGGCGGCCCTCGACGAAGCGACGACATTCATTGCCGCCAACAAGCGGGAGGCCGCCCGCATCTACATCGATCTCGCCGCCACCAAGCCGAAGGAGGACGAGATGATGCGCATGCTCAACGATCCTGATACGCATTACACCGTCGCACCGGAGGGCGTGATGAAGTACGCGGACTTCATGCATCGGATCGGCACGTTGAAGGCAAAGCCGGCAAGCTGGAAGGATGTGTTCTTTGCCGCGGTCCATGACCGGCCGGGAAGCTGAGCGGCTGACGTTGCGGAGCTTGAGCCATGGGCATTGCCATCATGATCCTGGGGCTTGCGGTGTTCCTGGCGCCGCACGTCTTCACCACGCGCCGCGACAGCCGGGCGGCCACGATCGCGTTGATCGGCGAGGGGCCCTACAAGGCTTTGTATTCGCTCGTGGCGATCATCGGCGTCATCCTGATCGGCTGGGGCTTTGCGCGCTATCGCGCGAACGAGTGGATCGACGTATGGTATCCGCCCGCCTGGACGCGTCACGTCACGGTGGCGCTGACCTGGCCGGCGATCATCTTCGTCGTGGCGGCCTACATTCCGGGCAACATCAAACGCGGCCTCAAGCACCCGATGCTCGTCGGCGTCAAGCTGTGGGCCTTTG
>DATFWC010000233.1:0-3170 GCA_035259885.1 Xanthobacteraceae bacterium | reverse complement strand
GGCAACGCCGAGCGGCAAAATTTTTCTGTCCTCGAGCACGCTGCGCGTGCCCTCGATGGCGGCGATCTGGCGCCTGAGCGCGCTCAGCCGCGGCGCCCCGCCGGACGGCATGGCGGTCTCCATTGTTCATGTTTTGTTCTCTATAGATTCCGCCAAGACGGGGCAGAGTCAATCGGGAAGAATAGGTGTGGTGACTGGGAATAAAAGCAGAACTTGTCTGCGCCCATCGGGAAAGGGGAAAGCTGTTCAAAGCACTCGGCTGTCATCCCGGCCGAGCGCCGCAAGGCGCGAGAGCCGGGACCCAAGTACCCCGGCCTGAGAAAAACCGGCCTGAGAAAAATACGCATCGCGGGGGGTACTTGGATCCCGGATCCGCTCGCTCGGCGCTTCGCGCCGCTCGCCGTCCGGGATGACAGCTGAGAATGTGGCGCGCGAAGCAGACGCATCATCGCTCGAGCAAATCCGCTGCGTCACTCCGTCTTGATCCCGGCCTGGGCGATCACCTTGCGCCACTTGTCGATGTCGGTGCGGATGCGCTCCGCCAGCGCCTCGGGCGGACCCGGCTCCACGTCGAGCCCCTGCGCCGCCAGGGCCGATTTCACCGAGTCGGTATTGAGGACTTCGTTGATCTCGCGGTTCAGGCGTTTGACGATCGCATCCGGCGTGCCGGCCGGCGCCACCACGGCGAGCCACAGCGAGGCTTCGTAGCCGGCAATGCCGGACTCCATGATGGTCGGCACGTTGGGCAGCGTCGCCACACGATGCGTGCCGGTGGTCGCCAGCGCCCGCACCTGGCCGGCGTTGATGTTGGTCAGCGTCGGCGGGATGGTGGCGAACTGCATGTCGAGGCGGCCGGCAATGAGATCGACCACCGACTGCGCCGAGCTCTTGTACGGCACATGGTTGAGCCGCACGCCAGCCAGGTTCTCGAACAGCGCGCTCGCCAGATGTGCGAGGCTCGCCAGACCGGCCGAGCCGTAATTGATCGTGCCCGGCTTGGCCTTGGCGAGCGCGATCAGGTCCGCGACGCTGTTCGCGGCCAGTCCGTTGGTGACCACCAGCACATAGGGCGACACCGAGATGAGGGCGACCGGCGCAAAACTCTTGACCGGGTCGTAGGGCAGGTTCGGGCTGAGGCCCACCGCCACCGCATGCGTGCTCGTGGTGGCGAAGCCGATCGTGTAGCCGTCGGGTGGCGACTTGGCGATCACGTCGGAGCCGATATTGCCGCTGGCGCCGGGCCGGTTTTCCACCACCAGCTGCTGGCCCAGGCGCGCGCTGAGCTCGTTGCCCAGAATGCGCGCCGCCACGTCGGAACTGCTGCCGGCCGGGAACGGCACGATGACGCGGATCGGGCGATCGGGCCATCCGCCCTGCGCCTGCGCGGCGCCGGTCGGTGCGGCGCAGGCGGCAAGAACCACAGTCCACAGCAGGAGAAAAAATCGAATCATCGGCGAAGCTCCCGGGCGAGGGCGGCGATCATATCGAAATATCGTTGCGCACGTTCCACCATGCTGCGCCGCGACGTCGCGGACTCGGCACAACGTTATCGAACCGTAAAAGCGCGTCGTCGGGAAGAGACGACATGCCGCGTCAGGGCTCGTGGTGTGGTTCGGGGTCGATCTCGAGCGCGCACAGCACCCGCGTCTGCATGTTGTAGGTGCCGACCAGCACGGTCAGCTCCACGATCTGGCGCTGGCTGAAATGCGGCCTGAGCGCGTCGAATACCGCGTCCGGCACCGCGATGTCGCGCGTCATGGCGTCCGCATAGGCCAGCGCCGCGCGCTCGCGCTCGGTGAAAAAATTGTCGGCGCGCCAGTCGGCGAGCGCATCGCACTCCTGGCGGGTCAGCCCTTCGGCCAGTGCCAGCTCGGGCACATGCTGCTTGATCACGTAGGTGGCGCCGGTGAGCCTGGCGACGCGGAGGATGACGAGCTCGCGCAGGCGGCCGTCGAGCTCGGTCTTCCAGCGCACCGCGTTGTTGTTGATGAACCAGCTTTCCGCCAGCGCCGGGCTGTGCAGCAGCAGCCGGTAGGTCTTGATCAGCCTGCCGCGGCGTGCGCCGCTGATTTTTCCGATCAGCTCGGCGAGCTCGGGACGATCCTTCTCCTGCAGATAGGGGACGCGCGCCACGTCAGGCCTTGGCGCTCGCGTGCGTCTGCGGGCCCTGCAACGGCAGCGGCTGGTCGGCGAGCATGCCCTTGAGCACGACCATGCGGGCAAGCTCGGCATCGAGCCGGTGCTGCGCGATCAGGTCGCCGCAATCCGCCACGATGGCGTCGGCATCCTGCATGACCTTCAGGCGCTTGTAGTGATCCTCTTCGTGCAGGCCCATGCTGGCGCCGATGATCTCCAGCACGTTGACGATGCGGAACGGCCAGTCACGCTCGTGCGCGCACAGCTCGCGGTGATCGGAATGGTAGACGGCGGCGAGCGCGTCGATTTTGGCGTCGCGCGCGGCTTCCAGCTCGCGCAGCTGCAGCTCGCGCTTGTAGGCGGGAAGCACATGGAGGTTGACGCTCTGCAGGCCCACGCCGGGTTGCCCGAGATCGACGAGTTCGACGCCGGGCACGGCCGCGAGCAGCACCTCGGCCGCCTCGACCACGCCGCTGACGCCCGGATGGCGGTGCAGCGCCACTCGCATGGCGACGCGCTGCTTGAGCAGCGGCTTGAGCTGATCGAGTCTTGCCGCCAGGAAGCGCATGAACGGCGTCATCTCGAACGGCCGCGCGCCGCGCTGGCGCTCGACGGTCGGCAGCGTCGTCTCGGTGAACTGGACGTAGCAGCTCGGGCACCACGACACGACCTGGCCCGACTTCGACCGCGACAGCTTGTCGAGCGTGCTGGTCGCCATGCGGCCGGACACTTCGGTGTCGCCATTGCGCATGTGGACGACGCCGCAGCAATGGCTGGGGCCGCCCATGACGCGGTACGTGATGCCGAGCGCATCCATGACGTCGAGGGCGAGCAGCGCGATATGCGGCGTCTTCAGCACGTTGCAGCCCGTATAGAACACGAAGTCCGGCTCCTCCGTCTCCTCGGCGGCCGCAGCCTGCGCCTGCCCGAGCCGCCCGAGCGCCTCACCGGTGAGTTGCAGGCGCGACAGCACGCTGACGTCGCGTCCGAGGTTGCGGAACGCCTCGATGCCCTGGCGCCGCCGATCCGGTAGT
>DATFWC010000232.1:0-2265 GCA_035259885.1 Xanthobacteraceae bacterium | reverse complement strand
GATTTACGACGGCATCGTCGAAGCCATCGGCAACACGCCGCTGATCAAGCTCAGGCGCATCTCCGAGGCGACCGGCTGCACCATTCTCGGCAAGGCCGAATTCATGAATCCGGGCCAATCGGTGAAGGACCGCCCGGCCCGGCAGATCATTCTGGAAGCCGAGAAGCGCGGCGAGATCAAGCCCGGCGGCCTGGTGGTCGAGGGCACGGCCGGCAACACCGGCATCGGGCTCGCGCTGGTGGCCAACGCCCGCGGCTACCGCACCCTCATCGTCATCCCGGAGACGCAGAGCCAGGAAAAGAAGGACATGCTGCGCCTGTGCGGCGCCGAGCTGGTCGAGGTACCGGCGGTGCCCTACAGCAATCCCAACAACTACCAGCACATCGCCCGGCGCATCGCCGACGACCTGCGCAAGCGCGAGCCGAACGGCGTGCTCTACGCCGACCAGTGGAATAATCTCGACAACCGCAAGGCCCATTACGTATCGACCGGCCCCGAGATCTGGGAGGAGACGCAGGGCCGCGTCGACGGATTCATCTGCGCGATCGGCACCGGCGGCACGGTCGCCGGTGTCGCCAGCTACCTGCGCGAGAAGAAAGCGGACATCGTCATCGGCGTCGCCGATCCCAGGGGCGCCGCCATGTACGATCTGTTCACGCGCGGCGAAGCCAAGGCCTCGGAAGGCGGCTCGATCACCGAGGGCATCGGGCTCGGCCGCGTCACGCCGATCATCCAGAACATGAAGGTCGACCACGCCTACCTCATTCCCGACGAGGAGGCCGTGCCGGCGATCTTCGATCTGCTCCAGTACGAAGGCCTGTGCATGGGCGGCTCGACCGGGATCAACGTCGCCGGTGCCGTCCGGCTCGCCCGCGACATGGGCCCGGGCCACACCATCGTGACGGTGCTCGCAGACTACGGCACGCGCTATCAATCAAAGCTGTTCGACCCGGCCTTCCTGCGGTCGAAGGGGTTGCCGGTGCCGCCCTGGCTGGAGCGCAAGTCGGGCGTCGTGATTCCGTTCCAAAAGCCGTGACCGCGTAGGGAGCCGCCATGGCCACCGATTGCCTGTTCCGCGACGACGCCTACCTCAAGGACTGTGGCGCGACGGTCAAGGACGTGACCGATCAGGGCGTGGTGCTCGACCGCACCGTATTCTATGCCGTGTCAGGCGGACAACCAGCCGACCGCGGCATCCTCGTCACGGCCAACGGCAGCGAAACGCCGGTCGCCGGCGTTGTGTATGTCGATGCCGCCAAGAGCGAGATCGCGCATGTGGTGGACAGCGCCGCCAGACCTGAGATCGGCCAGCCCGTCACGGCACGGATCGACTGGGCGACGCGCTACGCGCGCATGCGCATGCACACGGCGCTGCATCTCCTGTCTGCCGCGCTGCCCTATGCGGTGACCGGCGGCTCGGTCGGGGACGCCGAAGGCCGGCTCGATTTCGACATTCCGGACGCCGGCCTCGACAAGGATGCGATCACGGCAAAGCTCGCCGAGATGATTGCCGCCGACGCGGAAGTGCGCGCGCGCTGGATCAGCGACGAGGAGCTCGCGGCCAATCCCGGCCTGGTCAAGACCATGTCGGTGAAGCCGCCCGTGGGCACCGGCCGCGTGCGGCTTATCGAGATCGTCGGCCTCGACCTGCAGCCGTGCGGCGGCACCCACGTGCGCCGCACCTCGGAGATCGGCGCGGTCCGCGTCACGCAGATCGAGAAGAAGGGCAAGCTGAACCGTCGCGTGCGGATCGCTTTCGCCTGACGCTGCGCGGCACCTGATCGCGCCAGTGGGAAAGCTTTCGGCGACCGCGCCTGGATATGGGCCGCTGAGTTGGGCGGGCCATGTGGGTAAGATAAATTTCGGCCGTGAAGCGGCGGAAAGCCGCGCCACGGCCGAAAACTGTCAGCCTGGTTCAGTGGAATGGGTCCTGCGGGACTCCTGCCTTGGCGAAGATGAAGTCGCGCGAGTCCTCAAGCTGCCGGCGCAGCCGGTTGAGATCGACGTCGAGCAGCCGCCCCTTCCACTTGCGGATCTTTTCGGCGACGATCGGCGGCCAAAGCCTCCCTCGCTGCTGGCGCTGATAGTGCTCAGTGTGGATCGAAAACGTCCTGTGGGATACCCGCCGCGTTAAAGATGAAGTCACGAGAGGCCTCGAGCTGCTGGCGCAGCTGGTTCAAATTGACGTTAAGCAGCTTCCCTTTCCACTTGCGGACTTTGCCGGCGACGATCACCGTCTCGACGTTGGTGCGCTCCATCAAGGAT
>DATFWC010000231.1:0-2909 GCA_035259885.1 Xanthobacteraceae bacterium | reverse complement strand
TTGACCATCTCCTCCAGCGCCGCCGGCCGCGCCGCGTTGCCCTTGCCGGCGAAGCCGAGGTTCATCGGGAAGGCGTCCGCCGCCTGGATCATGCGCGCGATGTGCCACGGCCCGGGCGTGCAGGTGGTGGCATTGGTGCCGGCCGCCGGGCCAGTGCCGCCACCCAGCATCGACGTGATGCCGGCCATCAGCGCCTCCTCCACCTGCTGCGGGCAGATGAAGTGGATGTGGGTATCGAAACCGCCGGCGGTGAGAATCTTTCCTTCGCCGGCGATCACCTCGGTGCCGGGCCCGATCACGATGGTGACCTTGGGCTGGATGTCGGGATTGCCGGCCTTGCCGATGGCCGCGATGCGCCCCTCTTTCAGCCCGACGTCGGCCTTGACGATGCCCCAATGGTCGAGGATCAGCGCGTTGGTGATCACGGTATCGACCGCGCCCTGGCGGTTGGTGATCTGGCTCTGGCCCATGCCGTCGCGGATCACTTTTCCGCCGCCGAACTTCACCTCTTCGCCGTAGGTGCAGAAATCCCTCTCCACTTCGACGATCAGGTCGGTGTCGGCGAGCCGCACGCGGTCGCCAACGGTCGGCCCGAACATGTCGGCGTAGACGCGGCGGTCGATCTTCAGCGACATTTTCAGCTCCTTGCCGACGCGGCGCGCATGCCCCGGGCATGGGTGCCGGGCGCCGTCAGCCCATGGTTCTCGAACAGCGGCACGAGTTTCTTGCGCGCGATGGCGTAGCCATCGCGGCGACGGCGGGCGACGGTCGGCGGCGAAAAATCGCGCAGCCCGGCCTCGTCGTCGGACGGATCCTCCGGGGCGGGCGTCGGGCCCTCGCTCGGATCCTGGAAATCGATCTCCGTGATTGCGTCAAGAATCTTGTACATGTGCGCCTCGTCGATCCTGGCCCGCAGCCGGTCCTCCAGCTTCTTGTCACGGAGGAGGTTGGCCAGATCGTCGATCGTCTCGACCAGGGCGTTGATGCGCCGGGCGGTCTCCTGGTCCTGGCGCACGCGGTTGCCGAGCTTCAGTTCGTGGGCGCGATCCTCGACGCCGGCGAGATTTTTTGGCACGCGGGCGCGCAGCGGATAGAGATTCATGGCGACCAGCAGCCGGTCGACCTTGTCGCCCGGCGTAAAGGCGTCGATGACGTCGCCCAGCGGCGTGTTGTCGACGATTCCGCCGTCCCAAAAAATCCTTTCGCCGATCCTGGTCCAAGGAAACTGCGGCGGCAGGCTGCCGCTGGCCAGGACGTGGCGCGGTTCGATCTCGGTCGGTGCGTCATCCCCGTCGTCCGGCCGGGTGTGCGCCGCGCGGTTGCGGAAGCGGATGAGCTTGCCGCTGGCGACGTCGACGGCCGTGACGACGAGCGCCGTCTCGCTGGCGTTGAGGGCGCGAAAATCGACATGACGCTCGAGTGTGCCGATCAACTGGCTCGTATCGTAGTACGACGTCCACGTCGACATTGCCCACAGATCGGGTCGCGGTGCATAGAAGCCGGGCAGGCCGAGCAGCGCCAGGTCGCGGCGCGCCTGCGGCGGCCAGAAGGACGGCGTGTCGAGGGTCAGGTCGTCCCACAGCGCGGCGAGCCGCCGGCACGCATCGGCAAAATTTTCGGCGCCGACCACGCAGGCCGCATTCATGGCGCCGATCGACACGCCGGCCACGCATTTGAGCGTCAGCGGGCGCCCGAGCTTCTCGGCGTCGTCCATCAGTTCGAGCAGCGCCGTCACCGCGCCGCACTCGTAGGCGCCGAGCGCGCCGCCGCCCTGGAGCGCGAGACCGACCTCGACCTTCTGTTTCGTTGCGTTGGCCATGACATCACTTGAGCTTGCCCATCACGTCCTGGCGGAAGCCGTAGATCACGCGCTTGCCGGCGAGTGCCACCAGCGTGACCTCGCGCGTCTGGCCGGGCTCGAAGCGCACCGCGGTGCCGGCCACGATGTCGAGCCGCATGCCGCGCGCCTTGGCGCGGTCGAACTTCAGCGCCGGGTTGGTCTCGAAGAAATGGTAGTGCGAGCCCACCTGGATCGGCCGGTCGCCGGTATTCGACACCGTCAAGGCGACGGTCTTGCGGCCGGCATTGAGCTCGATCTCGCCGTGCTGGATGAAGTATTCGCCGGGAATCATCGTAGCCTCTCCGGTCATTCCGGGACGGCGCGCAGCGCCGGACCCGGAATCCATATCCACCGACTGTGGTCATGGATTCCGGCACTCGGGCTGCGCCCTCGGCCGGAATGACAAAGCGTGTTCATCTTATCGGCTCATGCACCGTCACCAGCTTGGTGCCGTCGGGAAACGTGGCCTCGACCTGGATGTCGTGGATCATCTCGGCAATGCCGTCCATCACCTGCGCCCGCGTGAGCACGTGGGCGCCCGCCTGCATCAGCTCGGCGACGCTCTTGCCGTCGCGCGCGCCTTCCAGGATGAAGTCGGTGATCAGCGCCACCGCCTCGGGATGATTGAGCTTGACGCCGCGCTCGAGTCGCCGCCGCGCCACCATGGCGGCCATGGCGATCATGAGCTTGTCCTTCTCACGCGGCGTCAAGTTCATGGTTCCTCCTGTTCAGGAATTGAGCCACAGGCGCGGCAAGGGCACGCCAAGCGCCGTCAGGGCGGCCGTCAGGTCGTAGCGCAGGGCCGCCCCGTCGCGGGCCACGAAGCGCGCGACGGCAAGCCCGTTCCAGGCCGAGATGGCCACCTCGCCGCGCGGATCCGCGATCGCGCGCACGGCGGTGACGTGCGCCTCGTCGCCCGGCACGAGCAGGAGCGTCGCCAGCGCGGCGCCGCCGGCGGCTACGGCCGGCTGGCACAGGCTTGCGCCGATCTCGTCATCAAGACGCGTGGTCTCGGCGAAGATCAGCTGTCCGCCCCGGCGCACCCGCCAACGATCGAAGACACTCCCCT
>DATFWC010000230.1:0-9681 GCA_035259885.1 Xanthobacteraceae bacterium | reverse complement strand
GCCCGAGATCGCTTCGCGGTCGAGCGCGGCCAAGATATCCTCGACATGGTCGGCGTCAAAGGTCCGGTCGATAGCCGCGCGGTAGACCGACATCGGCCCGCTTCCGACCTTTTCGGCGAAGGCGCCGAGCATCGCGTCGACCGGCACGTTTCCGGTGAGCGCCTCGGCGAGATCGCGAAACCGCGACGACGCCACGTGGTGGGTGGCGATGCCGAGTGGCACCGCGTCGGCATTCTTCATGCGCTCGCCGGCGAGCGCGCAATAGGTGCCGACCTCGCCCGGCAGGCGCGGCAGGAACCAGGTGGCGCCGACATCGGGAAAGAATCCGATCCCGACCTCCGGCATGGCGAACTGGAACCGGTCGCCGGCGACGCGATGCGAGCCGTGCACCGAGACACCGACGCCGCCGCCCATGACCATGCCGTCGATGAGCGCCACGTAAGGTTTCGGGTAGCGCTTGATCAGCGTGTTGAGCATGTACTCGTCGCGCCAGAACTGCAGCGCCTCGCCGTGGCGGCCGGCGCGGCCCAGCTCGTACAGCGCGCGGATGTCGCCGCCGGCCGAGAACGCGCGGTCGCCCGCCGCCAGCATGACCACGCGGGTGATGGCGTCGTCCTTGGCCCAGTCGGCCAGTTGCGCCGCGAGCGCGCGCACCATGGCATGAGTAATCGCATTGAGCGCCTTGGGGCGGTTGAGCGTCACGATGCCGGCAGCACCGCGGCGCTCGAACAGGATTTCGGCCTCGGTCATGCAGCAGAACGACCCGGGACGGCGGAGATCATCACGTGGCCGGTTTGTAGCCCGGATGGCGCGCCAGCCTCAACGGTACTGGAGGAGAAGGGCGCCGCCCGACACCAGCAGCAGGACCAGCACGACCTTGCGGAAGGCGGCATCGTCGAGCCGGCCGTAGAGCGTCAGCCCGAGCCACGTGCCGAGGAGCAGCGCCGGAAGGCCGAGCAGGAACAGCCGCGCGGTATCGCCGCCAAAGGACCCGCCGACGCCCAGCCACACGGCGCTCATGGCGAAAATCGCCACGCCGACCGGCTGGAACACGGTGCGCTGCTCGTCCTTGCTCCAGCCGCGCAGGCCGCACCAGATCGTCACCAGCACGCCGGCAAGGCCGGTCATGCCGCCAAGAATGCCGTTGAGGAAGCCGACGCCTGCATCGGCCGCGGCATTGGCCGGCAGCGGCCGCAGGGCCGGCCGCACCAGGCCATATAGGCTGTAAAGCACCAGCAGGACTCCGACGCCGGCCCGCACATGCGCCGGATTGGCAAATTTTAGAACCACCACCCCGAGCGGGACACCGAGAGCTGCGCCGATCACGAAAGGCATCAGGCGGCGCCAGTCGAGCGCGTGGCGCAGCTTCCACACGGCATAGCCTTGCACCGCCAGCCCGAACGCGATGATGAGCGCGGCGGTCTGCACCGGCGTGATGATGTGCAGCCACACGGCGGCCGCCACCAGGCCGAAGGCAAAGCCGGCCAGGCCGGCGACCAGCGCGGCGGCAAAAGTGGCGGCGAGAAACAGCGAGGTATCGAGGAGGCCATCCATGGCTCGCTCCCAGCACAACGGGAGCAGCGCTTGCATGGCGAGGCCATTTGACGGGGAGGCTGCGACGCCCCCGTGACGCGAATTATAGCAGCGTCTGGCCGCGCCTCAACTCCGGGATGTCATGTGGCGGACCGCGCCTTGCTGTCATCACGGCGCGCTCTCCGCTCAGCTCGTCTGCTGCTAGGGCATGTACTCATAAAACGCCCAGCCATGTCCGCTTTCGGGCAAACCGGACATTGAGCGATAATCGCCGGATGACCGAGTCTGACCCACACCGGACTGGGCAGACCTCTCTGCGTGACCTTGATGTCGCGTCACCGGCGGCCGAACTTCCCCAAAGGACAATAGCGCCCCGCTAACCCTGCCTGCAGTATTCGGGTCGCGGGATAGTCCCGTCCAAAGCCATATCAGGAGGTTGTTATGGGCAACGCCAGCCGTACATCCTTTCTCCAACTTACCCTTTTGGGTGCGGGCCTTTCGCTTGCGATCGCGACGATCTCGTTCGCCCAATCGTACGATCCCGATGTTGGCTCGGGCAACGTAGCCTATAGCGTCCAACCGGACGGCAGCACGAGCCGTCTTGGCAGCAAAACCGCGAGAGTCAATAGCAGCGGCCACACTATGCTCATGCAACATGGAAGCGAGCTGAAGCCCGGCTCGATCCTTTATCGATCTGGCAACAAGCTCTACTCGCTCAACAACCAAATGATCGACGGCAAAATGGTCGAAGATCACGCGAAAGGTTGGGTGGAGTAGGCTGCCGATACAACGCCAAGCGGGCCGCGCGAAACGCTTCTCCTTCGCCGCGCTGTCCGTCGCATTTGATGGACAGCGTGGTCTTTGGCAAGCGCCCAGCGCGAAGCCGATCACGTCGGCAACCAGAGCGCCTGCGAGCAGGCTCTGGCCGACGAGCAACGCGCTCTGGGTCGGTAGCGGTCGCTCGAACCGATTGACTTCTCCTTTTGGCACTGAACGTCAGAAATCGATGTCTGCTCATATGTCGGCAATGAGGGGCTAAAGCGGACTTGTTTTGCTCAGTTTGAGTTGTTCTCATCCTGACCCATTTCGGACCTGGGCCGACCACTCTGCGTGACTTTCCTTTTCCTATCGCGACCCTGTAACCAAACTGCCCCAAAGGACAATAGCGCACCGCTAACCCAGCCTGCAGTGTTCGGGTCATGGGATAGTCCCGTGCGACACGGGAGGGCCTGCCAATGCGTAGGCCAACCGCCTCACGGCCGGATGTCTGTTGTTGTTGCTCGCTCATGCTACGGCGTGGGGGCAGAACGCCGCGCGGCCCAAATATGCCTATCCCCCCGCATTGGAGAGCTCTCATGACCAAGCTTGCTGCCGCCACGGCCCTGGCCATGCTCGCTGCGCCCGCCGCGTTTGGCCAAATTATTGATCCGCTTACAGGCAATATGACCACCACGGAGTCGCCCACCATCCAGTCGCCCACCATGCAGCCGCCGGCCGCCATCTTGGCGCCTGCCTGCGAAACGCGCCGCATGGAGTTCGACGACGGATTCGGTTTGCGCGCGCGCGACGTCCTCGTGTGCTGCGTCCAAGGACAGTGTACGTATCGATTGATCGAATGAGTTCGATGACCCTTCATCCAATGGACCGTCGCGTTTTCGTGGTCCTCGGCGGCGCGGCTGCATCATCAGCCCTTTGGCCCGTTGCCAGCACTTGATCAGCATTCTGCGCGCTAGCGTCCATGTTCGTCTCCTCTGTTGCAGAGGAGGCAAGCATGAAGGCGCAGGTCCGCTTTCGGTGTGATCCAGCCCTTGCCGCCGGTCCCCGGCCGCGGGAGCCAGTCGGGTTCTGGACCCAGTTCGGACTCAAGCCCGGAGGTTCGTCCGGGCCTCAGGGTTGGCCTTGCAGCATCTCAGGGCTGTCCCTGATGGCAGTCAGTGGCGGCCGGCGCGATGATGGCACCGTAATCCACTGGTCCAATTTGAAGAACGGCCCAAGGCGCCGTCTCGGTACCCTCGCCTCGGGGCGGAAGGCCGCTGATTTGGCAAACGAGGATGGGCGGTTTGAACAGCCGCTCGACCTTTGCCGGGCGAGATGAAAGGAGGGAATCATCATGAGCGACACTGCTGACAGAAAAGGAAACGAGCGCGCCGTGAACCGCCGCAGCATCCTGCTCGGCGGCACCACGCTTGCGGCTGCTTCTGTGCTGAGCGCCGGTGCGCCGGTCCGGATGGCGCAGGCTCAGCAACCGGTTCCGGCTCAACCGCCCGGACGCCTCCCCAACGTTTTGGCGATCCTCGCCGACGACATCGGCTGGTTCAACGTTGGTGCGTACCACCGTGGCATGATGGGGGGGCGCACGCCCAACATCGATCGCATTGCCCGCGAGGGTGTATTGCTCACCGACGCCTACGCCCAAGCCAGTTGCACCGCCGGGCGCGCCGCCTTCATCACCGGGCAAATCCCAATGCGCACGGGTCTGACCGCTGTCGGACTGCCGGGTGCGCCGCAAGGCCTGAACTTCGAAGACCCCACCCTTGCCGAACTGCTCAAGCCGCTGGGGTACATGACGGCCCAGATCGGGAAGAACCATCTGGGCGACCGCAACGAGTTCTTGCCTACGGTCCACGGCTTCGACGAGTTCTACGGCAACCTCTATCACCTCAACGCCGAGGAGGAGCCGGAACAACCGGACTACCCGAAAGACAATCCGGTATTTCAGCAAAAATTCGGGCCGCGCGGCGTGCTGGAGTGCAAGGCCACGGAGAAGGACGACCCGACCGTCGACCCGCGCTTCGGCCGCGTGGGAAAACAAACCATCACGGACAGCGGCCCCTTGACGCGCAAGCGGATGGAAACAGTCGAAAACGACCTGCTCCAACGTTCACTCGATTTCATGGGGCGGGCGCGAGCCGCCAACAGGCCCTTCTTCCTGTGGCACAACACGACGCGCATGCACGTGTGGACGCGGTTGGGGGAGCGCTGGAAGGACAAGACCAAGTATGGCGTTTACACCGACGGGATGGCGGAGCTCGATTGGGTTGTCGGTGAACTCCTGAAGAAACTCGACGACTTGGGGATCGCCGACAACACCATTGTCATCTTCACGTCGGACAACGGCGCGGAGAAGTTCAGCTGGCCGGATGGCGGGACCACCCCGTTCCGCGGCGAGAAGGGGCTTGGCTGGGAGGGCGGATTCCGCGCGCCCTTCGTGATGCGCTGGCCCGGGAGAATTCCCGCGGGCCAGGTGCTCAACGGGATTTTCTCGCTCGAGGATGTGGTGCCGACAGTCATGGCCGCCGCAGGCGTCCCTGACGTGAAGGAGAAGCTGCTCACGGGGTACAAGGCCGGCGACAAAACCTACAAGGTGCATCTCGACGGTTATAACCAGCTGCCCTACCTCTCCGGACAGAGCCAGGACTCTGCTCGCCGCGAGTTCTTCTACTACGGCGAAACCAGTCTCTACGCCATTCGCGTCAACGACTGGAAAATCCACTTCCAGCTCAAGAACGACTGGTTCGCAGGGCAAGCCATGACGCCGACCGTGCCGCGGCCCGTGAATCTCCGGGCGGACCCATTCGAGCAGCACATGGAGGCGCCAAACTACCCGGTCTGGGCGGGCGAAAAGCTATGGACGGTCGTGCCGGCGTCCGCGTTCGTGCAACAGCACCTGGAATCGTTCAAGGCCTTCCCACAACGTCAGAGCCCAGCCGGCTTCAATGTCGGCGACGCGCTGGGGCAAGCGCTGCGAGCCACGACTGCCGGACGAGGAGGGTAGAGCAAGATTGGCTGCGCCCGTCCTCGCGTTGGCGGGCGCAGCTCAACTAAATTGAAGTTATCGCTGATGATGCCGCAGGCCTGATGTCGGCAAATGGCAGATAGTGTTGCAAAAGTCGCCGCAGCGAAGCTGCGGAATCGAAATTTGAAACAATCGAATCGAGCCGCATGACGGCGTCGTGGTCGCGCGGTAGTCGGCCATGACGAATGCCGCGGATGCGAGGGCGTCGGCACCCGAGTGGTGCGCCGGTCGCTCCTCAAGGGCGAGAACTGCCGACCTGCCGGTGCAGGCGCCGACCAAATACGAGCTAGTAATCAACCTGAAGACGGCCAAGGCGCTCGGCCTCGATCTGCCAACCTCAATCCTTTCGCGCGCCGACGAGGTGATCGAATAAGCGGCAGATTTGCTGCGATTGCTCACAGCCGCTTTTGGCACGACTCGGACCTTAGGAGATGTCCGCCTTGAGTCCGCAAAACGGGCCAAAGCGGACATTGATCGGGGCGCTGTCACCAATCCACGCCCTAGTTTCCCAACAGGTCGCGGCTGACGATCAGCCGCATCACCTCGTTGGTGCCTTCCAGAATCTGGTGCACGCGCACGTCGCGCAAAACCCGTTCGATCGGGTGGTCGCGCAGGTAGCCATAGCCGCCGTGCAACTGCAGGCAGCCGTTCACCACCTCGAAGCCGACGTCGGTGGCCAGCCGCTTGGCCATGGCGGCCAGCCGCGTGGCCCCCTCCTCCTTGGCGCCGACCGCACTGGCGGCACGATGCAGCATGAGGCGGGCCGCCTCGAGCTCGGTGGCGTAGTCGGCGACGCGAAACTGCAGTGCCTGGAAGTCGGACAGGCGCGACCCGAACTGCTTGCGCTCGCGCATGTAAGCGATGGTGCGCTCGAGGCAGAACGCGGCGCCGCCCAGCGAGCATGCCGCAATGCCGAGGCGGCCGCCGTCGAGCCCGGCCATGGCGATGGCGAAGCCCTGCCCCTCCTGGCCGATCCGGTTGGCCGCCGGCACGCGGCAGTTCTCGAAATTGACCGTTGCCGTGGGCTGGGTCTTCCAGCCGAGCTTCTTTTCCAGCGCCCCGAACGAGAGGCCGGGCGTGCCCTTCACCACCACCAGGCACGAGATGCCTTTCGGGCCGGCGCCGCCGGTGCGCACCATGCAGACATAGAGATCGGACGTCCCCGCCCCGGAAATGAACGCCTTCGCCCCATTGACTACGTAATCGTCGCCGTCGCGCAGCGCGCGGGTGGCGAGACTCGCGGCATCCGATCCCGATCCCGGCTCGGTCAGGCAATAGCTGGCGAAGTGCTCCATGGCGGCGAGCTTAGGCAGGAATTTTTGGCGCTGCGCGTCGCTGCCGAAGCGGTCGATCATCCACGCCGCCATGTTGTGGATCGAGAGATAGGCCGTGGTCGAGGTGCAGCCCTTGGCGAGCTCCTCGTAGATGATCACGGCGTCGAGATTGTTCAGCGCCGATCCGCCCACGTCCTCGCGCACGTACAGGCCGCCAAAACCGAGCGCCGCCGCCTTGCGCAGCGTCGCGACCGGAAAGACCTCGTTCTCATCCCAATCGCGGGCGAACGGCATCATCTCCGCGCGGGCAAAATCCCGCGCCGTGTCCTGGAACGCCCGCTGCTCGTCGGTGAGGGCAAAATCCATGATTACGTCTCGCTTAGGTCAAGATCATCATAACAAAGCCTCACATTCGCTCGCGTCCTCATCCCTACTTCTTGATCGCAGGAACTCCGGGAGGTCTCGCATATTGCAAGGTAGGGGCGCTTCCCAGGCGTGAAACCCAGCGCGCAGTTGGGCCGTATGCCTGATACAGGGAGCACCACTCATGAACAGGATGGCTTATGTCCGAAGGCTGGACCGTATTGCAGCAAGCCGATTGCATCTGGCGGTGGCATCCCGCGCCGAGCTGGCGCAATGCTCCCGCTGGACGAACGCGTTCTTCACGCAACGCAAGGACCGCCGGCATTTCGAGCTGGTGGAACAAACGATCGATGGCTTCGACTATCGCTATTTCGTGATCGTCGACGCGTCCGGCGCGGTGCACGCGGTGCAGCCGTTCTTCATCGTGGACCAGGACCTGCTCGAAGCCAAGGGTGACACCATCCGTCGGCTCGCCGACTATGTCCGCCGGCTGTGGCCACGTTTCATGCGCATGCGCATCCTGATGGTGGGATCGCCGGCCGGCGAAGGCCACCTCGACCGCCAGGACAGCCGCCACGCCCGCCTGCTTGCCGCCGCCTTGGTGGACCAGGCGCGCCATCTCGGCGTCCGCCTCGTCACCCTCAAGGAATTTCCGGCACGCTACCGCGCGTGCCTGCAGTGCTTCATGGACCACGGCTACGCGCGCATGCCGAGCTTTCCCATGACGCGCCTGAACATCGATTACCACGATTTCGAGGAATACATGGTCAAGGCGCTGAGCCGCCGCAGCCGCCGCGATTTCCGGCTCAAATTCAAGGCCGCCGAAGCCGGGCCGGCGATCACGCAGACTATCGTCAGCGACATCACCCCGGTGATCGACGAGGTTTTTCCGCTCTATCTGCAGGTCTATCATCGCTCGCCCTATCACTTCGAAAAGTTGTCGAAGGACTATCTGTGCCGGCTCGGGCGGCTGATGCCGGACAAGGTGCGCTTCTTCCTGTGGCGCCGCGAAGGACGCATCGTGGCCTTCACGATGTGCATGATGCAGGGTGACGAGTTCTATGCCGAATATATCGGCCTCGACTATTCGGTCGCACTCGACCTGCACCTCTATCATTACGCCATCCGCGACATGATCACCTGGGCGATTGTCCACGGCTACAAGTGGTTCTGCAGCAGCGGGCTGAACTACGATCCGAAATTCCACCTGCGCTGCGTCCTCGACCCGATCGACCTCTACGTCCGCCACACCTCCCCGGTGGTGAACCTCGGCATGCGCTGGGTGCTGCCCTGGCTCAACCCGGTCTACCGCGATGACACGCTGAGGCGCTTCCCCAATTACCGCGAGCTGTGGGCCTCCCCGTGGGAGGCGGCGCCGCCCGGCGAGACCTCGAGCCCCTGGTTGAGTCTGCTGCGAACAGGTAAGAAGATCGGGCTCTACGGAGGGTCTCATGGCGATCAAGTACGGGCGCCCGATCGAGCCGAAAGTCCGACTCGCTCCGGTTGAGGCCGAACGGCCTGAGGCCGGGCGGCCGGCCACCGACACCCAGCTCGACCTGGCCACGCGGCCGCGGCGCAACCGCCGCGCCGACTGGGCGCGGCGGATGGTGCGCGAGCACGTGCTCACGGCCGACGACCTGATCTGGCCGCTGTTCCTGGTCGACGGCACGGGCCAAAGAATTCCGGTCGACTCCATGCCAGGCGTGGAGCGGCTCTCGGTCGACCAGGCGGTGCGGGCAGCCGCGCGCGCCATGGCGCTGAAAATTCCCTGTGTGGCGCTGTTCCCCTACACCGACCCAGGGCGGCGCGACGCCGGGGGGAGCGAGGCGCTCAACCCCGACAATCTGGTGTGCCGCGCCATCCGGGCGATCCGGAAAGAGTGTCCCGACCTCGGGATTCTCTGTGACGTGGCGCTCGATCCCTACACCAGCCACGGCCATGACGGGCTGTTGCACGACGGCGTCATCCTCAATGACGAGACCGTGGCGGTGCTGGTCGAACAGGCGCTGGTCGAGGCGGCGGCCGGCTGCGACATCATTGCGCCCTCCGACATGATGGATGGGCGCATCGGCGCCATCCGCGCAGCACTCGATGCCGCCGGCCGCACCGACGTGCAGATCATGGCCTATTCGGCGAAATATGCCTCGGCCTTCTACGGCCCGTTCCGCGACGCTGTCGGCTCCGCCAAGACCCTGAGCGGCGACAAGCGCACCTACCAGATGGATCCGGCCAATTCCGACGAGGCGCTGCGCGAGGTCGCGCTCGACATCGCCGAGGGCGCCGACATGATCATGGTCAAGCCCGGCCTGCCCTATCTCGACGTCCTGCGCCGGGTGAAGGACGAGTTCGGCATGCCGACTTTCGCCTACCAGGTATCGGGCGAGTACGCGATGATCATGGCGGCGGCACGCAACGGCTGGCTCGACGGCGAGAAGGCGATGCTGGAGAGCCTGATCGCCTTCAAGCGCGCCGGCGCCGACGGCGTGCTCACCTACTTCGCCCCGCAGGTGGCGGAGAAGCTGAAGGAGTAGTGCTCACCTTCTCCGCGCCGGAAACAGCCCGCTCGGCCGGAAGGTGAGCACCAGCGCCATCACCAGGTAGATCAGCATCGAGCCGATGGCCGGGCCGATGGTGCGCGCGGGCGACGGCCCGATGGCGAGGCGCAAAAGATCGACCAGGAACGAGCGGCCGAGCGCATCGACCAGGCCGACCAGC
>DATFWC010000229.1:0-3376 GCA_035259885.1 Xanthobacteraceae bacterium | reverse complement strand
CGGAAAGGCGCCGACCTGGTAGCCGCCGAGGCCGACGTCCCAGGGCTCGGCGATGAGCTTTGCGGTGGCGAGGACCGGATCCTGGCGGACCGCGGCGAAGAATGCGGCGCCGCTGTCGAACCCGTTCGGCCCGCGCCCGAGCGTGCTCGCCAGATCGAAGCGGAAGCCGTCGACGTGATACGACTCGACCCAGTGGCGCAGCGAGTCCATCACCGTCTGCAGCACGCGCGGATGCGACAGGTTGAGCGCGTTTCCACAGCCGGTGAAGTCGTCGTAGTAGCGCGGCTTGTCGGGCAGCAGCCAGTAGTACGACGCATTGTCGATGCCGCGAAAGGACAGCGTCGGCCCGAGGTGATTGCCTTCCGCCGTATGATTGAACACGACGTCGAGAATGACCTCGATGCCGGCGTCGTGCAGGCGCGCCACCGTCGAGCGAAAGCTCTCGATCGGGTTGTCGGGCGCGTAGCGTGGCTCCGGGGCGAAGAAGCAGATGGTGTTGTAGCCCCAGTAATTCTTCAAGCCGCGCTCGACGAGATGGCGGTCATCGACGAAGGCGTGGATGGGCAGCAGCTCGATGCTGGTCACGCCCAGCCGCTTGAGGTGCGCAATGATGCCGGGCGCTGCCAACCCGCGAAAAAAGCCGCGCGACGCCGGCGGCACGTCGTCGCGCAACTGCGTCAGGCCCCTGGTGTGGGCCTCATAGATGACTGTGTTCTCCCACGGAACATGCGGGCGCGGCGCACGGGTGCCCGTGAAGGCGTCATCAATGACCATCGATTTCGGCATCCCGCGCGCGTTGTCGCGGCGATCGAACGAGAGGTCGGCGCGCGGGCTGCCGGCGCGATAGCCGAAATGGGCGTCGCTCCAGACGATCCGCCCGAACAGCCGCTTGGTATAGGGATCGAGCAGGAGCTTGTTGGGATTGAAGCGGTGCCCGTGCTCGGGCTCGTAAGGGCCGTGCACGCGATAGCCGTAGAGCTGGCCGGGAGACGCGTCGGGCAGATGCCCGTGCCAGATGTCGTCGGTCCGCTCCGGCAGGGGCACGCGCTCCAGTTCGCGCCGGCCCTGGGGATCGAACAGGCACAGCTCCACCCGTCTGGCATTGGCCGAGAACAGGGCAAAGTTGGTGCCCCGCCCATCCCATGTCGCACCCAGGGGATATGGCCGTCCCTCCGTGAGTCGCATCCACTTAAAGCTCCGGAACGAGAAAGAGCGCGGCAAGCGGCGGAAGGGTGAGGCGAATCTCGAAATTGTCGCCCTGCTGGACTGCCGGAACCACGCCCCCATTGCCGACATTGCTGCCGCCATAGATTGCGGCGTCGGTGTTCAACGCCTCGTGCCAATTACAGCCGAACGGCACCCGTACGCCATAATCGTGGCGCACCTCGGGCGTGAAGTTCACGACAACGAGGCAACGCGCCCTGCTGTCGCGCCCCTTGCGCATCCACGCGAACGCACTCTGCTGCCAGTCGTCCATGATGATCCACTCGAACCCGTCGGCATTGCAGTCGAACTCGTGCAGTGCGGGCAGTGTCCGATAGAGCCGGTTGAGATCGCGCACCAGCGCCTGAACGCCGGCATGCGCGGGATTGTCCAGCAGGTGCCAATCGAGGCTGTGGTCGTGGCCCCACTCTGCGGCCTGGGCAAACTCGCACCCCATGAACAGGAGCTTCTTGCCCGGGTGACCGAACATGAAGGCGTAGTAGGCGCGCAGGTTGGCGAAACGCTGCCACGGATCGCCGGGCATGCGGCCGAG
Source organism: Xanthobacteraceae bacterium (assembly GCA_035259885.1). GTDB lineage: Bacteria > Pseudomonadota > Alphaproteobacteria > Rhizobiales > Xanthobacteraceae > DATFWC01. The sequence goes on along the minus strand of DATFWC010000229.1, from coordinate 1,620 downwards.
AATGGAGCCTTTGCCGTGCACCACCTCGTCGTGCGACAGCGGCAGGATGAAATTCTCGGAGAAGGCGTAGTGCAGGCCGAACAGGATGTCGCCGTGGTGATGCTTGCGATAGACCGGGTCCTTGGAAATGTAGTTGAGCGTGTCGTGCATCCACCCCATGTTCCACTTGTAGCCGAAGCCGAGGCCGCCCCAGTCCACCGGACGCGACACCATCGGCCACGCGGTGGACTCTTCGGCCGCGGTGGTCGCCTTGGGATAGTTGGTGAAGACCTCCATGTTGAAGCGTCGCAGGAACGAGATCGCCTCGAGATTCTCGCGGCCGCCTTCGCGGTTGGGTATCCAGCCGCCCGGCGGCCGGCTGTAGTCGAGGTAGAGCATGGAGGCGACGGCATCGACCCTGAGCCCGTCGGCGCCATAGCGGTCGAGCCAGAACAGGGCATTGGAGAGTAGGAAGTTCGCGACTTCGGCGCGCCCGTAGTTGTAGATCAGGGTATTCCAGTCGAGATGGCGGCCCTGCATCGGATTGGCGTGCTCGTAGAGCGACGTGCCGTCGAAGCATCCGAGGCCGTGGGGATCGTCAGGGAAATGGCCCGGCACCCAATCGAGCAGCACGCCGAGGCCGGCCCCGTGGCAGGTATCCACCAGGGCGGCGAAATCGGCCGGCGAGCCGAAGCGGCTGGTGGGCGCGAACAGGCCGGTCGGCTGATAGCCCCACGAGCCGTCGAACGGATGCTCCATCACGGGCAGGAATTCGACATGGGTGAAGCCCATGTCCCTGGCATAGGCGGGAAGCTGCTCGGCGAGCTCGCGATAGGTCAGCCAGCGGCTGCCTTCCTCCGGGCGCCGGCGCCATGAGCCGAGGTGTATTTCGTAGATCGACATCGGCGCGTTCAGGCTGTTGGCGTTGCGGTCGAGCGGCCGCGGCCGGTCGAGCTTCTTGATGTCGAACACGATGGAGGCGGTGGACGGACGGACTTCCGTCGCGAACGCGACGGGGTCGGATTTCAGCGGCAGCAGGCCGTGCGCTCCGAGGATCTCGTACTTGTACCTGTCGCCCACGCGGGCGCCAGGGACAAAAATCTCCCAGAAGCCGTTGCCGCGCACGCGCATGGCGTGCCGCCTTCCGTCCCAATGATTGAAGTCGCCGACCACGCTGACACGGCGGGCATTGGGCGCGAGCACGACGAAGCCGATGCCGCTCACTCCGTCGAGCATGAGCGGACGTGCGCCGAGCTTGTCGTACAGGTGCAGGTGCGTGCCTTCGCTCAGCAGGTGAACGTCGAAGTCGGACAGGATGGGCGGGAAGCGGTACGCGTCCTCCATCTCGACGACGTTCGCGCCGAATTGCGCGCGCAGGCGATAGTGGTCGGTCGCCGCCTCCACCGGCCCGACGAACAGGCCGGCATCGTGCACCAGCGGCAGCTCGCTTTCCTGTCCGCCCTCGTCGACGATCGCGACGCGCGCCGCATTCGGCATGAAGACGCGGACCACGGGCTCGTCGTCCTCGACATGCGGCCCGAGATATTCGAACGGGTTTGCGTGATACCCGCCGATGACGGCCAGCGCTTGTGACGACAGACGCCCCATGGCTCAAGATCTCTGCGACAGTATCCGTTGCAA
>DATFWC010000228.1:0-7083 GCA_035259885.1 Xanthobacteraceae bacterium | reverse complement strand
CACGGCCACCTCGCGGCCATGCCGCCGTTCAACGGCGGCGGCGAGATGATCCGCGAGGTGTTCGAGGACCACATCACCTACGGCGATCCGCCGCACAAGTTCGAGGCGGGAACGCCGGCCATCGTGCAGGCGATCGGGCTCGGCGCCGCCATCGACTACGTGACCTCGGTCGGAAAGGCGCGCATCCGCGCGCACGAGACCGGGCTCGTCACCTATGCGCACGACCGACTGCGCGAGATCAACTCGCTGCGCATTTTCGGCACCGCGAAAGAGAAGGGGGCGATCATCTCGTTTGCGATGAAGGGCGCGCATCCGCATGACGTGGCCACCATCATCGACCGCTCCGGCGTGGCGGTGCGGGCCGGCACCCATTGCGTCATGCCGCTGCTCGCCCGCTTCGGCGTCACGGCGACCTGCCGCGCCTCCTTCGCCATGTACAACACCCGCAACGAGGTCGACAGCCTGGTCCAGGCTCTCGGCAAAGCGCAGGATTTCTTCGCATGAGCGACGCCAGCGACAACAAGCCGGGCGCGGAAGCGCCCGCCGCAAACGCAGCGCAGCCGGAAACGGCAGCACAGGCAGCACCGGCGGCATCGGCCATTCCGGCCGACGAGCTGGCGCGCCTGACCGACGACATCGTGACAGCGCTGAAGACCGTTTACGACCCGGAAATCCCGGCCGACATCTACGAGCTCGGCCTGATCTACAAGGTCGACATCGCCGACGACCGCGCCGTCGCCCTCGACATGACGCTGACCACGCCCAACTGCCCGTCGGCGGCCGAGCTGCCGCACATGGTGGAGGACGCGGTCGCCAGCGTGCCGGGCGTGCGCGAGGTCAAGGTCAACCTGGTGTGGGACCCGCCCTGGGACCCCAGCCGCATGTCCGACGAGGCGCGGCTGGTGCTTAACATGTGGTAACGGGCGGGCTGGTATGAGAAGGCCTGGATGCTTATCTATAGGGCCTGGATGCTTCCGGCGATTCGCCTTTGATTAGAACAAGATCAGCTTGGATGTAGAGATGACAATGACCCGTCCCAAGCCCCAGGTGATGCGGCTGACCGAGGCCGCGGCGGCGCGCGTGAAGGATATCCTGGCCAAGGCCGACCGGCCGGTGGTGGGGCTGCGCGTGGGCATCACCAAGGGCGGCTGCGCCGGCATGACCTACAAGGTCGAATATGCCGACAGCGTGAAGCCCGGCGATGAGGTCATCGAGGCCGACGGCGCCCGCGTGCTGATCGACCCGAGCGCGGTCCTGTTCCTGCTCGGCACCGAGATGGACTTCAAGACCGACAAGCTGTCGGCACAGTTCGTGTTCAACAATCCCAACGAAAGCTCGGCCTGCGGCTGCGGCGAGTCGGTGCAGCTCACACCCGCGACGAACACGCTGGGGTAAGCCACACTCTCGCCTTGCAGCCATATCAACTTATATCTTCGGCTGCGGCAATAGACTCCAGCGTCTCGGAACGTTCGTGCCCTCCTAATTGGCGCGACCGTTCTCATGTCTGCACGGTTATCGAGAGAAGCCTCAAATTAGCACGCCCTCATTTGTGACTTCGTTGCCATTCCGACAAAGGCTGCGCTGAGTTCCAAAAGTCTTTAACTGACGCAAAATATATTTGAGCCAGGCCATAGGGGACATTTGACAAGAGGAATCCTGGCACGGCAGGCGAATTAATTGAATTTACATGCGGGACAAAAAAGGTATCCGACGTGGGATCTGCAGGGTCAAATATATAAAAGCGAGCGCGTGGGCTTTCATTAAACAGCCTAATTTGAAGGTTTTCACGCTCTGCAAGAGAAAGTTTTTCTCGGATTCTTTTCAGCGCACGAATGGTTGTCAAGCACTCTTGCTTAAGCTCTTCTGGTGATTGCGAGAAGGTCGTTGCTACTGCCTCAAGATTGGTCCCATAAGGATCAAGAATGAGGTAGTGGATTTTGACTCCATGCTTTGCTCTGTCAACCAATAGATCTTCGTTGTCTGGAATGCTCAAATAAAAGCTGGCACCAGATATCCAAATCTCCGCCGACGCCTTGGCTATAGCTTTGCGGATGTAGGGTAGGAAGTCATTTGATCGTGGCCAGTACCGCAATATGCCAATGCGTTTGATGTCCTCAGAGATAGCCTCAACACCTTGTTTCTCGATTGTTGTCTGAACGTATTTAGCCATTTGCGTTGTATCTACTGCAAGAAGACTCTTCCAAAAGAGCGCGGCGCCAGCCACGATTTGGAGCACGAGCGAAGTGTAGAGCGACTTGCGGAACCAGGGAGGATCGATGGCAACTAACGCGCGTGGCTTGTTATTCTTTGAAGGCAATTGAATAAAAGAGAGTACACAAACGATCGCCGTGATAATAAAAATGCCCAATAGGCTATAGCCAACGGCTATGCGTATTATCTGAAGGTGGACATCAGTGCTATCTGGCATTTCGAGATCGACCTTTTGGCATGGCAAAATGCTGAGCTAAGGCGCGCCCTTCGTTGCCTTGAGCCCCTCCGCTTATCCGCGCTGCTTTGTTGATGATCACCTCCGGGCCCTGATGCGTTCATGACTACATTGACAGCCAAGCCATCCCCGCGGCCGATAAAGGAAATGAAATCGCGCTGTTTCATTGCCTTGCTGAGGCTCAAAATTGCGCTTGGTCCGGCCGGTAGTAGGCTCCCCAGCCTGTGCCTGTCAGTTCGGCAACGAATGCGAGAGTATCGAACGGCAAATAACGGATCTGTGAACTACGTCACACTGCTCGACCGGCTCGGCCATCACCCGCCGACTCATCGACCGCGGCCTGTACGACGAGCTGACCGGCGAAGCCTGTGCTGTGATCGACCGCACTCACGGCCGCGCCAACGAGTTTGTCGCGCCGTACCACGACGCATGCCTGTCGTCCTGGAAGATGTCGAGAGTTGGCTCGACAGCGACAAACCACTCGATGAGATGAGGGCGCTGGGGCCTAAGGAATTCGTGCTGCTGGCGCAAGCCGTCCGGGATGACAGCCGAGTGCGTTACGCCACGTGAGCGTTGGCGCCGGGGCTGACTTCCGGATCGGTCTCGCAGATGACCTGGTTACGGCCGTTGCGCTTGGCCGCGTAGAGGCAGGCATCGGCGCGCTCGATGAGCTGCTGCAGGGTCTCGCCCTTGTGCAGCATGGCGACGCCGACCGAAATCGTCACGCGGCCGAGGTTCTCGCCGGTCGAACGCTTGATCAGTTCCTTCGACACCACGCCGCGGCGGATGTGGTCGGCCACGGTGAGGGCCTGCCGCAGGCCGGTGTTGGGCAGGATGATGGCGAATTCCTCGCCACCGTAGCGCGCCGCGATATCCTGGCCCTTGACGTTCTGCTTCACCGCCTGCGCCACCAGGCGCAGCACCTGGTCGCCGGTGAGGTGGCCGTAGGTGTCGTTGAACTTCTTGAAATGGTCGATGTCGGTTAGCAGGAGCGACAGCGGCTCGTCGTTGGGCTTGGTCTCGGCGATCGCCCGCTCGAGCATCTGGTCGAAAAATTTGCGGTTGGACAGGCCGGTCAGCGGGTCGGTGAGGCTCTCGTTGCGCACCGCCTCGAGATGCTCCTGCAGCTGGCTGATCTCCTGCTTGGAGGCCTGCAGCCGCTCCTCGAGCGTGCAATTGGTCTTCTCGATCTCGTGCGTCGAAGACACCAGGCTCTCGACGATCGCGCGCAGGCCGTCGCGGTCGGTGGCATTGCCGAGCTTCTGCGATGCATCGACCAGGCTTTCGGTGTAGCCGGTCGTGGTGCCGACGGCGGCGTCGATCATCGCCATGACCTGATCGATCTCGTCGACAACCTTGGCGCCGACGGCGTCCACCCGGTCGGTCAGGCGGTGCGGCGACAGGAAGGTATCGTAGATCTCGTCGAGGTCCTTGGCCGTCAGCGTACCCTGGCACGCCAGCGCCTCGTTGACGGTCTGATTGAGCGACGGGTTGTATCCGGTCGCGTAATTGTACCAGATCTCGAAGTTGCGCGGGATTGCGGGGTGCCGCAGAGCCTTGATCTGCCCGAAAGCGATCTCGGCGAACGCCATCGTGCGCTCGTGCTCGTCGCTGTGCGACATGATCTACTCCGGGGATCGACATCCACAACGGCAGATCGTCGAACGGAACGCGTTCGCATGCCGGAGCCACGATCCTAGGCGGGATCCATGAATCCGGGGTAAACGCCACACCCTACAACCGGCCCGCTGCCGGCGATTTTTTGCTTGGTTAACCCGTTGATAGCAGGCCGTTATCTCGCACAGCGCGAGGGTCAGGCCTTGGCGCTGACCGGACGCAGCAGGAAGGCCGGAAGGTGCGGCGCCGCCTCGTCTTCGCGCGGTTTCTCGCGCCGTGGCTCCTCGCGCGGCCGCCGCGGCCGCACATCCTCCAGCCGCGTGACGGGGGGCGCCGCCGGCTCGGGCCGGTGCGGCTTGCCGCCGTGCCGGCCGCCCGGCTTGCCGGCGCGGGGCGCGTCGTCGCGCGATCTGCCGGCGCGGCGCTCGGGGCGGCTGCGCTCGTGCCGGCCGCGCTCATGCCGCGCGCCGGACTCGGGCTCGGCGGGCGGCGCTCCCATCCAGCCGATGGTCTGGCCGGTGAGCTTTTCGATCGCGGCGACCGCCTTGCGGTCGATCGGAGCCACGATGGTGATGGCGGTGCCGGCGCGGCCGGCGCGGCCGGTGCGGCCGACGCGGTGCACGTAGTCGTCGGCATGATGCGGTACGTCGAAATTGATCACGTGGCTGACGTCGGGAATGTCGAGGCCGCGCGCCGCCACGTCGGAGGCGATGAGCAGGGTGGCTTCGCCCCTGCGGAACTGGTCGAGCGCCGCCATGCGCGCCGGCTGGTCCAGGTCGCCGTGCAGCGCCACCGCGTTGAAGCCGTGGCGCACGAGCGAGCGATGCAGCACCGCGACCTCGCGCTTGCGGTTGCAGAACACGATCGCGTTCTTGAACCCTTCGGCCGAGCGGATCAGCCCGCGCAACGTCTCGCGCTTGTCGTGCGGCTCGCGTCCGGTGGCGACCAGCGCCTGGGTCACGGTGGTGGCCGTGGTGGCCGGGCGGGACACCTCGACGCGCACCGGATTGTGCAGGAACGTGCCGACGATGCGCTGGATTTCCGGCGGCATGGTGGCGGTGAAGAACAGCGTCTGGCGCGTGAATGGCACCATTTTGCAGATGCGCTCGACGTCGGGAATGAAGCCCATGTCGAGCATGCGGTCGGCTTCGTCGATGACCAGGAGCTCGACGCCGGAGAGCAGCAGCCGCCCGCGCTCGAAATGGTCGAGCAGGCGGCCCGGCGTCGCGATCAGCACGTCGGCGCCGCGAGTGACCTTCACGTCCTGGTCGTCGAAGGAGACGCCGCCGATCAGCAGCGCCACGTTGAGCTTGTGATTGACGCCGTATTTCTCGAACTGCTCGGCGACCTGGGCGGCGAGCTCGCGCGTCGGCTCGAGGATCAGCGTGCGCGGCATGCGCGCCCGCGCCCGGCCATGCTCCAGCATGGTCAACATGGGCAGCACGAAGGCGGCGGTCTTGCCGGTGCCGGTTTGGGCGATGCCGACGATGTCGCGGCGCGCGAGCACCTGCGGGATGGCCTGGTCTTGGATCGGGGTGGGACTTGGATAGCCGGCCTTGTTGACCGCGGCGAGAACTTTGGCCGACAGGCCGAGATGGGAGAAGGGCATATATCCTCGGAATCGCGACCGCCCGGGTCGAAGACCGCGCCGGACAAACGACGATAATGCGCGGGAAGGCGGTCGATTGATTTTTTCAATCGTCGTGGCGGAAGATAGTGCGCACCGCTCGAAAGTCAATGCTTTTGCGCCGCCATAAGTAGCATCAAATATTAAGGTTTTCGCCTGCTTTCGGGGCATTTCGACGCCCGCCGGCGCGGCCCGGTTCCCACGCCGCCGGCATATGCGCTAGCTTCGCGCCGGGCGATCAGGAAACACCCAGGGAGGAACGAAAGTGCATGGATCTGGTCGAGCAGTGAGGCGTATCGCGCTGGCGGCGCTGGTTTTTGCGGTTGGCGCGGCGCAGCCGGGGTGGGCGCAGGACGCCGGCTATCCCAACCGGCCGATCCACATGATCGTGGGATTCGCGGCCGGCGGCGGCAACGACCTGTTTGCGCGCCTGGTCGGGCAGAAACTGTCGGAGCTGATCGGCCAGAGCGTGGTCATCGAAAACAAGCCGGGCGCCGGCGGCCGGCTGGCCGTGGATTTCGTCAAGAATCAGCCGGCCGACGGCTACACCTTGATGGTGGGGGCCACCGGCCAGATGTCGGTCGCGGCCGCGATCTATCCCCAGCTCAGCTATCACCCGACGCGCGACTTCGTGCCGCTCACCATGATCGCCAGCTTTCCCCTGATCCTGGCCGGCCCGGCCGACGACAAGATCAAGACCGTCAAGGACCTCGTCGCCTACGGCAAGGCCAATCCGGACAAGTCGAACTACGCGACCTCGTCGCCGGCCTTCACCATCACCACCGAGCTGTTCAAGCTCAAGACCGGCATGCCGGGCGTCGGCGTGCCCTACAAGAGCAGCAACGAGATGATGCTGAGCATCGCCGGGGGTACCAGCCTGTTCGCGATTGCGGACGGCCCGCCCACGGTACCGCTGGTGCAGGGCGGAAAGATCCGCGCGCTGGCGGTGACTGGCGCGCAGCGCTCGAGCGAACTGCCCGATGTGCCGAGCATGGCGGAAGCCGGCTATCCGGAGGTCGACCTCGGCCTGTGGAGCGGGCTGTTCGTGGCCGTCAACACGCCGCCGGCGATCGTCAATAAGCTGGAGAGCGAGCTGCGCCGCGCCTTGGCCGACGCCGGCGTGCGCGACAAGCTCAAGGCCATGGCGGTCAATCCCGGCGGTGGCCCGGGCGACGAGTTCCGCAAGCTGATCGACAACGACATCAAGCGATTCGGCGAAGTCGTTAAAGCCGCGAACCTGAAGTTCGAGCTATAGCAAGGAGCCGCCTCACGCCGGCGGCCGCCTGGGCCGACGATGACGAGCGAGAGCGACAATCCCGGCGTGATCGCCTTGCCGCCGCTGATCGCGCTGGCCGCATTCCTGGCCGGTATCGCTCTCGACTGGCTGGTGCCG
>DATFWC010000227.1:0-5759 GCA_035259885.1 Xanthobacteraceae bacterium | reverse complement strand
CGGTTTGAAATATGACGGTCCGGACGGCTATTTCGCGCCGGTGCAGGTCAGCGACACGTTGACGTTCCTGTTCAGCGACGAGGCCGAGACGTTCGAAAGCCATCACTACGCGTTCCATGTCACGGACGCCGAGTTCGACGCGGTGCTCGGACGCGTAAAGGCTGAGGGGCTGGCCATCGGCAGCGCGCCATGGAGCCTCAAGGACGGCAAGCTCAACGACTGGAACGGCGGCCGCGGCTTCTACTTCACGGTGCCGGACGGCCACCTGCTCGAGCTGATGACGGTGCCGCAGTGAGCGGCGGCGCGGTCACGGCGCCCCGCCGAGCACGGCGCGCAGCGCGGGATTTTTGTCCGACTGCGCCGCGATCCAGGCTGCGGTGGCGCGATAGGTCTGCTGGAAAATCTCGCGGTGCCGCTCCCATTGGGCAAATCGCAGATCCTCGGGGAGCTCCGGCCGGACCAGAACGTCGCTGTCGCCAAGCGCGAGGTCGGACGGCCGGTTGGCCATCATGCTGAGCATGATCACCTGAAAGATGCCGGGAGCCGGCGGCAGGCGGCGGCGAGCAACGGGATTGAGCATCGCGGCCAGCAACTGGCGTGGTCCCGGGATGGCGTCGTAGTCGACAGGATACCGCACGGGTGCATCGCTGCCGAGCGCGACGACAACGTTCGGCCCAGCCTTCAGCGCCTTCATCGGCGCGAGCGGCACGTTGTCCATCAGGGCGCCGTCCACCAGCATCTCGCCCTCGGCGGTGTAGAACGGCGGCAGCATGCCTGGGATCGAACCCGACGCCCGCACCGCGTGCCACAGCAGGCCGCGCCGGTGGATTCTCGGCACGTGATCGCTGAGGCTGCTCGACACGGCGAAGAACGGCATCCACAGGTCTTCGATGACAACGTCGCCGTATTCTGCGCGCAGCGCGCGATCGAACACCTTGTGATCGATGAGGGCGTAGCGCGGCACGGTCAGGCGGCGGAATGCCCGGCTCTTGATGAAGATGTTGCGCGTGCCCTCGTCGACGCGTTCGGCATCGGCGCCGCAGGCGAACGCAGCCATCATGGCGGCGCCGACGCTGGTGCCGCCCAGCACGTCGAAATCCGCACCGGCTTCGCAGAACGCCTTGTAGGCGCCGAGATGGGCGCTGCCGAGCGCACCGCCGCCGCCGGCGACGAAACCGAGCGCACGGCCGGACAGGAAGCGGAACAGCCGCCGCACGTCGGCGACGTCCTGCAGCGCCACGTGGTGGTGCATGAACACGTCCCGCGCGCCGAGCCAAGCGGCCGTGCCCGACACGATATGGGTGCGCGCCGGATGCAGGAGGACGAAGCGACGCGCCGAGGCCGGCAGGATCGAAAAGGCGAACCGCTCCGACGCATTGGGCTCGACCGCGGCACCGGCGGCCGCAACCAGCAGAACCGAGTCCGCCTGGCGGATGCATTTGCGGGTCCAGTCGGTGAGCGCGTCATCAGCGACGTAGAACACGAATTCGCAATCGATCTCCAGCGCGTTGAGCCAGCTCGAAATGACCGCGTCGTCGAGTGCGACGCCGGGAAACTGCGCCGCGACCTCGCCCGAGGCGAGGAACGTGGCGCTGCCGGCGGAACCGACAACCGCGCGCAGCATCTTAACAAAGTCTTGCCGCAAGGGTCCGCCCCCGGCCGGCACGACCGCAATGGTGCGCATGATCGCCGGATGCGGCACGGCCGGCGCGCGGACGCCGGCCAGCCGTCGGGCGAGCGAAACCGTCACTGTGTCGCGCAGACCCGGAGCCGAGGCGCTGATCGCCGCGAAGCGGTCGCGCGTGATGGCGAGGACACGGGAGTCGCGCAGCGCGATCACGGTGGCGGTGCGCGGCAGGCCGGCAAAGAATCCGATCTCGCCGACGGGCTGTCCCTGGGCGATCTCGGCGACCGGCTCGGCGCTGCCGTGGACGTGCACGGTGAAGCGACCGGAGAGCACGAAGAACAGCGTGTCCGAGGGCTCGCCCTGGCGCACGAGCACGTCACCCCGCTGCAGCGAGAGCTGTTCGGCGCCGGCCGCCAAGGCCTCCAGATCGGCGACCGTCCAGCCGTCGAGCGTGGGAACCGCGGGATCGATGCGCATCGCTATGGTCTCGCGCCCAACGCCCTCCCCCCGCATGGGCGCCACCGCGTCGCGCCTGAGTCGTGCCGTCGGGGTGGCGATATGCCATTGTCGTCCCGCGCCGCAGCGACCGCAATTGGCCGTCCCGCGCCGCCATTGTTCAGGCAAGCTTTTGCGGCAGGACGGTCTGACGCGCTCCCCGACGCCCCGCGCGACCCGGCGGAACCTCCGGCCGGGTTCGCGCCTGCAGGAGAGGTGCTGCCATGCCTGTCACGCGACGCTCCTTCGGACTCGCCGCCCTGGGCGGCGCCCTCGTCTCCGCCGTTCCGGCGCTGGCCAAAGCCCCGCTCGCCGGCACGCAGGTGCCAGGCGTCTACCGCCTCAAGGTGGGGGCGTTCGAGGTCACGGTGCTGAGCGACGGCTGGATCCCGCTGCAAACCAAGCTGTTCTCGGGCGATTCCGAAGGCGCGACCAAGCTGCTCGAGCGCGCCTTCCTGGCCAAGGATGCGACGCCCACCTCGGTCAACGAGTGGCTGGTCAACACCGGCGACAGGCTGGTGCTGGTGGACACCGGCACGTCGAACGTGTTCGCCCCCACGCTGGGCCGCATGGCAAAGCACCTAGCGGAGGCCGGTGTCGATCCGGCCGCGGTCGACGCCGTGATCCTCACCCACCTGCATCCCGACCACGCCGGCGGGCTGCTCACCACAGAGAAGAAGATCGCGTTCCCCAATGCCAGCGTGCACGTGCACGAAGCCGAGTACGGGTTCTGGACCTCGCCCGATGTCCGCGGGCAGGCGCCGGCCGAGTTGAAGTCGTTCTTCGACATCGCGCAGGCGGCCATCAAGCCCTATGTCGACGCCGGCAAGGTGAGGATGTTCAAGAACAACAGCGAGCTTTTCCCCGGCATCAGCCTCATGATGGCGCCGGGGCATACGGTCGGCCACACCATGGTGCGCGTCTCGTCGAACGGCGGCGAGCTCCTGCTCTGGGGCGACATCGTGCACAACGCGGCGATCCAGTTTCCCCAGCCGGAGCGGGCGCTCGTCTTCGACACCGACCAGGCGATGGCGATCGCCAGCCGCAAGGCGGTGTACGACATGGTGGCGAACGACCGCCTCATGATCGCCGGCGCCCACCTGCCCTTCCCAGGCCTCGGCCACGTGGCAAAAACCTCGTCCGGCTACGCCTATGTGCCGGTGCCGTGGCGGGAGGATCTGTAGGCCCAGCGGCGCACATGCACCCATCGTGCTCAAGCGCTATGGCGGCAGCCGCTTCTACGACACCGTCGCGTTGCGCTATGTCACGGTGAGCGACCCGCGCGAATGGGCTGACAACGACGTCCGCTTCGTCGTCGTGGACGCGGACAGCGGCGACTACGTGACGCGCATGCTGCTGGCGTAATGACTCGCGCGCCACTTGCTCCACTTCTACGGCGCTTCGTCCAGGTCGGCGCTGTCGTCTGGACCGGTGGGCTCGCTGCCCAGGCGCAGGCGATGGCCGTCGAGATCTTCGACATTCATCTCGCGCACGCCCCAGGGATAGTTCGTTGGCGGCTGGCGGATGATGGCGCCGGCGCGGCGATAGTCGGCGTAGAGCGCATCGACGTCGTGGATGAAAATCGAGATCCACGTGCCGGGCGCGCCCTGGGCATCCTGGCAGAGAAAGATCCGCACCGCGTCGCGTCGAACGCTGGCGAAGGTCGCGGGTGCGCCCCAGTCCCATTCCTTCACGAAGCCCAGCTTGTCCACGTAGTAGGCGAGCGAGGCCGGAACGTTGCGCACGCTGAGGATCGGCACCGCGGACTCGAAGCGGTTGATGCCTCGCTCGGCCGGATCGGCGCCGGCGGCGACGAGCCGCTTGACGATGGCCTCGTCGGTCCGGGCCGACGCGTCGGTAAGCGGCGTCTTGCCGAGGTCGTCGGTGGCGTTCGGGTCGGCCCCGAGCTCGAGCAGCAGCGCCACGATCTCGGCCTGCCCCTTGAACACGGCGAAATGCAGCGGCGTGCGGCGATGCTCGAACCGGCTCATACGGCGGGAGAGCTCCTCTGGGTCTTCCCCGACGAGCCGGCGCACCAGGTCGGCGCGGCCGAGCGCAATGGCGGAAAAAATGGTCGGCTTGGCGCCGCGCGCCAGCAGGAGGTCGGCCACCTCGCGATGCACGCGACGAAAGCACGTAGCCCATCCGATCACGCCGACAGCGTGCTCGTCGCCCTCGCCGTCGATGTCGGCCCCGGCGTCGAGCAGGCGCTTCACCACAGCTAAGCGTCCGTCCTGGGCAGCCCAATGCAGCGCAGTGGCGCGGTCGAACCGGTCGCGCCGGTTCACGTCGAAGCCGCGCCGCAGCAGCACATCGAGGCAGTCGAGATGGCCGGCCTCGGCCGCCAGGTGCAGGAGCGGGCGGTTCCAGGTGCTGCCCGTGATGGCGATTTTTCCCGGATGCTCGGCGAGCAGGTTGTCGAGATCTTCGGCGCGCCCCTCGACGGTGGCGGCAATGATCTGGCCGTCAAGACTGAACGCATCGACATGCGCCTTGAGGGCGCGCCAGCTGGAAAAGCCGTAGTCGCGTGCGATCTCACGCTGGGCCTGGTGGAGTTTTGCCGACGCATCGCGCGTGCGCAGCTCGGTCAGCCGCTGCTTGGCGGCCTTTTTCAGCCATTCAATGTCGGGACGAGGCGGAAGCGCCTTGGTCATGGGACACCTTCTTTCTCATGCCCGGTGTCCGCGTGCTCGGGCAGAAAGAAGATGTGGGGCATGTCAAGCTTGGAGGTGGGTTAAACCCTTCACGCGGACCGTTGGTCGCCTGCTCGACCGCCGCCATGTTAGCGACGGGCGCGTGATCGCGTCAACGCGGGCCGGCCTTTCATTCCGCCCAGCCGACTACGGCTGCGCCGTGATGGCCTGCACCATGGCGCCGACAGCATCCTCGCGTGGCAACGCGCCTTCTTGCACCAGCGTGCGCCAGGTGAAGAAGCTCAGCGCCAGGTCCAGCACGGCGCGCTGGCGCGGCTCAAGTCCTTCGCCCAACACGGCGTGCTGCGCCGCGATGTACGGCCCGAAACGCAAGTGCACGATCTCCTTGGTGAGAGCGTGAACTTCGGCATCGCGCAGTACACAGGCGACGAGATCGGCGTTGCGCGCGTACCAGTCATAAAGCTCGCGTAAGCCCGCGCGCAGCCGCTCGCCGCGATCCGCAATCGCACGCCAGGCGTCCGCGTCGGGGGGCGGATCACGCTCGTTTGTCTCGGCCGAGCAGGCGAGGAGCAGGGTCTTCTCGTCGGGAAAGTGCGCGTAGACGGTGTGACGCTGCACGCCCGCGCGCTCCGCCACCATGCTGATGGTGGTTTGCGCGGGCCCGAGGCTGCTGTGGAGGTCGATCGCCGCGTCGACGATCCGCCGGCGCGTCTCCGCCTGCTGCTCGGCGCGGCGCTTCAATGTGTAGGTCCTTGGCATGCCGCTCCATTTAATTACACAAATATGTGCATTCAATATTGACGGTCGATTCCTTTTTCAGTACACATGACCGTATCATGAAGTTTGACAGATGTCCAATCCACCTAACCCATTGAGGAGACGCCGAAATGAGCCATCCAACCAGGATCAGCGAGATCGCCGACGGCATCTATCGGCTGTCGACCTTCGTGCCGGACATTGCCCCGCCGGCTGGCTTTACCTTC